>JACQAP010000013.1 GCA_016194905.1 Betaproteobacteria bacterium | reverse complement strand
AATGCAGATCAATACCGCCGTATAGTTTCATCGCTGCCTCCTCGTCGGGTCGTCCGTCATGACTACTCTTGCCATCACGACGCTACGCCCCTTCGTAGGAGGCGGCTAGATGATTATCAGGCTTGGGATGTTGCATAAATAATGCAATATGCCAAGCCTGTCCCGGCTTTCCCCATAGACAAAGACGCAACGATGCCTTCGGCTATCAGCATCAATACTGACGCCCAACTCGTAGAGCTCGAAGACGGCTCAATCCACGTAGCTTACGAAGGCGTCAGATATACCAAAGATCAATTCGTCCCATTCCATATTTTCGGCGTGAATAGCAGTCCGGCCAGGCATACCACCGCAGCGCAATTCGTCACCGGTTCCATGCTCGCTAAATTCGGCGACGATCATGGGAAATGGCCTGTGATGGCACTCAAGTTTCTCCTTTCGAAAGACACGCGCTGAATCAGACGAAGCGAGCAAACCCGCCGCCGCTTGGCTAGGCCGCGCACAGACGGACGGAGCGTGAGAAAGGGAGAATGAGGGCGAATGGGGGGTTCAAGCTTGGTATGTTGCATAAATAATGCAAGATCCCAAGCCTGACCTGAACTCCCTAAGCGACAAGTTTTTCGAGGAGTAGTCTCATGCCAGACAAGGAACGATCGATGTTACTGATTGCGATGATTGCCGCAATGACGCTGTGCGGCGCCAGCTCATACGGGGAAAGCGATCTCCAGCCGACGAATGACCTTCCCAGTCCATACCAAACTATCGCACCGTGGGGAGATCTTCCCGAGGGGAGGACTTGGGGAGCGCTGAACGCAGTCGCGATCGACAACAATGGGGAATCCGTCTGGGTGGCAAATCGGTGCGGCGCGAATCCCGACATCCCCCCTGGAGAATCCCCGTTCGCGTACGACAGCTGCGCCGGTTCCACCGTAGCACCGATCCTCAAGTTCGATTCATCCGGAAAACTTCTGAAGAGTTTTGGCGCCGGCTTGTTCATTTTCCCGCACAAGATTTATGTGGATGCGGATGGCAATGTGTGGGTCGTCGACGGGAGAAGCGCCAACGATCGGGAGCGCAAGAAGAACCCGGATGAAAAGGCGAAGGGCCATGTCGTGGTCAAATTCAGCCCGGACGGCGAGGTGCTGCTGACAATCGGTACTGCAGGCGTCGCGGGGAATCCGCCGCAGGCCTTGAACGAACCGACCAGTGTCGTCACCGCGCCCAACGGCGACATCTTCATCGCAGAGGGGCATTCGGGGCAATATCCCGGGCAAGGTCCGGAAAGCGTCGGGCGCATCTCGAAATTCACCAAGGATGGCAAGTTCGTCAAATCTTTTGGCCGGTGGGGATCGGTGCCGGGCGAATTCAAGACGCCTCACGATATCGCTATGGATTCCCAGGGGCGGCTATTCGTCGCCGATCGGGGGAACATGCGCATCCAGATTCTCGATCAGGACGGGGCGTTCATTGCCGAATGGGCGCAGTTCAGCCGTCCAAGCGGCATCTACCTGCGTGACGACATGATCTATGTCGCGGACTCCGAATCGAACGGACTTCCATTCGCAGCCCACCCTGGATGGAAGCGGGGAATTCGAATCGGAAGCCTGAAAGACGGCCGTGTCCTGTACCGTATCCCAGATCCGCTCGAGATGGAGGGAACCAGCGCGGCGGAAGGTCTGGCGGTGGATGCGAAGGGCAATGTGTACGGTGGGGAAGTCGGACCGAGGCAATTGGTGAAGCACATCAAATAGCGACGGGCCAGGTGACAATCGACTCTCAAAATCAGAACTTACAATGATGCTACATCGTGCAGAAGAAGTGCAGAGTGGGACCGAGTCAAGCCTGCCGCGCGAATTATGGGTTTCCAATAGTGAAGCGAACGCCTTTCTCCAATTCAGATACGAGTCGCTAAAGGGGTGAGTGGTTTCTGGCACCCTTTGTATGAGGCTATCTTTCTGTATAGCGGATATGCTATAGTCTCACTGTGAGTTGGACCGTCACCTTCTACAGCGACCGTGTCGAGGCGGAGATCTCTGCGCTTTCGGCCGGGTTTGTCGCCCGGTTTTTGCGGTACGCGGAACGAATGGAGGTTTATGGTCCTGATCTGGGCATGCCCCAGACCCGGGCCATGGGTGGGGGCCTGTTCGAACTCCGGATCAAGTCCGCGGAAGGCATTGCAAGAGTGTTCTACTGCACCGTCGTCGTCCGTCGGATCGTTTTTCTTCACCATTTCGTGAAGAAGACGGACAAGACACCGCGGAAGGAACTCGAGATCGCGCGGCAGAGAATGAAGGATATTGAAGATGACTAGCTCGCTCAAACAGTTCAAGAAACGGGCGCTTGCCCGCCCTGAAGTGAAAAAGGCCTACGACGAATTGGCCGAAGAGTTCGCGTTTCTCGACCAAGTGTTGAAGGCGCGGACCGAGGCAGGGTTCACGCAGGCGCAGGTAGCCGAACGCGTTGGCACCACCCAATCCGCTATTGCCCGCCTGGAGTCCGCCGAACCCAAGCACTCACCATCGATCTTCACTCTGCAACGGTACGCGAAGGCCATCGGGTACAAAGTCGAAATTCGCCTTGTGAAGGAAGAGCGCCGGGTAACCACGCGGTCAAGTGGACGCACCGTAAAGACGACGGCGCGCCGCTCGCCTTAAGTCTTGGACAGCATCATACGGGCGCTCTCAAACCGTGAGAGAACAGGTTCAGGCTGAGAGGCAGCCCGGATCGTGGATACTGAATTGGGGCCAATAATCCCAATGGAGGTCATCCGTTGCGCAATCCGGCGGAAATAGAAAAGGTGCGAGGCTGGGTGAACCAGGCGGCGCGTGTCGTCGTGCTTACAGGCGCGGGCATCTCGACCGAATCGGGGATTCCCGATTTCCGCGGACCGCAGGGCGTATGGACGAAGAACCCCAAGGCCGAGAAGCTATCCGACATCCACTACTACATGACCGATCCGGAGGTGCGCAAGGCGTCCTGGAAGGCGCGCATTGAGCACCCGGCCTGGAGCGCAAAACCCAACGCCGGCCATCGCGCGCTTGCAGCGCTCGAGAAGCGCGGTAAATTGCATGCGCTGATCACGCAGAACATCGACGAGCTCCACCAGATGGCCGGTAACTCGCCGGATAAGGTGATCGAGGTTCACGGCACGATGCGCAAAGTGATTTGCATGGCGTGCGGCATGACCGCACCGATGCAGAAGGCGCTGGACCGCGTGCGCGCCGGCGAGGAAGATCCGCCGTGCCGCGACTGCGGCGGCATTCTGAAGAGCGCCACCATCTCCTTTGGCCAGGTACTGGTACCCGAATTGATCGAGCGCGCGATGCGCGCATCAGGAGAGGCAGATCTGTTCTTCGCGGTCGGAACCAGCCTGCAGGTTTACCCGGTCGCCGGTGCGGTGACGGCGGCGCGCGCCGGAGGTGCAAAGATCGTGATCCTGAACGCTGAACCGACGCCTTTCGACGGGATGGCCGACGCCGTGTTCCGTGAGCCCATCGGCGCGATGCTGCCGCAACTGCTAAAGCCTTAGCCGGCCAGGGGGCCGACGTTCAGGAGCGTTGACGCAAAGGACGCAAAGGGAAAAAGAGAGGGCGCAAAGGAAGCAGGACGAAGGCAATGTGTAGTGCTTGCGATCAAGTCCGATGCCCTGAGTTGTCCTAGTGCGTATGTATATCTGCCAACGGCTAATACCGGTCACTCGCGTCGTTGTTCTGTTTTCAAAGTCGACGGGTACCTCAACTCGGAAGAGGATGCGCGTGCGGCCGGTGGGAGTCGTGTTTGAGGATCGGGCGATCGCCGCGGCGCGAGTGACTCGGGTCACCGGCAGCCCAACATTTAAGCGGCGACAGCGGTATGCTCTGGGGCAGGGCCCACCAGGGTGGGCTGCTACCAAATAAAACATCGAGCGGGAGGATGCGTATGCAATTCCATATTGCTCTGGCGTTTTGCGCGTCGCTGTTGCTTTCCGCAGGCGCGGACGCTGCGGAATCCATCAAAATCGGCGTAGTCAGCACGTTGACCGGGCCATACGCCGAATGGGGGACCTTCCAGGTCAACGGATTGCAACTCGCCCTGGAAGACATCAAAAAGGCGGGCGGCATACTGGGGCGTCCAGTCGAGTTGCACATCGAAGACAACGCCAGCACAAATCCCGGTACGGTTCTCGCGCTCACCAAACTCTTTACCAATCCCGAGATCAAAGGGATCGTAGGGCCGATTGCGAGCACGCAGATTCAGGCGGCTTCGCCGGCGATCGCGAGAGCCGGCATTCCTACCATGATCGGCGGCACCGACCCCAGCCTCACGCGCATCGACAACAAGTGGGTGTTCCGTGCCCGACCCAACGACCTGTACTCGTCCAAAGTCATCGCGGACTTCGGCGTCAACACGCTGAAGCTCAAGAAGTGGGCGATCGTCCATGCCACCGACGCGTTCGGGCAGGGCGGTGCGAAGGCGCTCACCGAGGCGTTGCAAGCGCTTGGCGCCACTCCCATCCTCGATCAGGGTTACACCAGCAACTCGCAGGACTTCGCTCCGGTCGTCCTCGCCATCAAGAAATCCGGCGCCGAGGTGCTCGGAACCTACATGACGGTTCCGGCCGATCAGGCGATTTTTGCGAAGCAGTTGCGCCAGCTTGGCGTGAACATTCAATGGATAGGATCGCCGACCACGGCCGCAGTAACAACCCGAAATCTGGCGGGCGAAGCGCTGTACGGCAGTTACGCAGTCGCCGATTTCAACGCGGACGCCAATGAGGCGGCGCGTGAATTCACCAGGAGATATCGCGAGCGCTACGGCATCTATCCGGACAACTTTGCCAGTTGGGCCTACGACGCGCTGCATATCCTCGCGTTAGCCATGAACAACGCGAAAAGCACCGAACCCGAAGCCGTCCGCAAGGCGATCCTCGCCATCAAAGGCTACAAGGGCCTGGAAGGTACGTACGAGTTCGACGCCAGAGGCGACGGCGTCCACGGCTACAACGTGGTGAAGAATGAGGGCGGAAAGATCGTGTTCATCAAGCGAGTCGATTTCCCGGTCGAGTGAATTCGCTGTTCGTCGCGTCGTGCCTGCAGCCTTAGGATTTGGCGTATATGATTCAATCGTTCTGTTCATGACAACCCGACTTATTTCCTGTGACTACCGATACCACTAAGTCCGATCGCAAGGCGCAGATCGACGCTCTCCTTCTCAACCTCCCGGGCGTCAGCGCAAGAAAAATCAATGGTCTGGACGCCTATTTCGTCAGCGACAAGATGTTCGCCTGCATCAGCGGCGACGGCATCGGATTGCGTCTGCCAGTTGCCGCCGCGACTGAATTACAGTTCTCAAGAAACGATGTCGTTCCGTTTCAGCCCGGTGGTGTCGCAAGTACGAGGGAATGGATACAGATCAATTGCGCCGAGATCGCCGAATACGAGAAGCATCTCCCACTGTTTCGGACCTCTCTCGAGTTCGTGAAAACCGGCCGGACCAGTTAGATTGCCACCCGAGTCTGGACTGACTCTTTCGGGTCGCGGCACCCTTCTTTCAGGTACATCCTGACCATTTTCGCAGATCACGTTTCGACTGAACAATGAGTGGGAAGAGCCCATGAAGAAAAACAATGGATTCGTGTGTTTCGTCGCCGCGGGGCTTTGTTCTCTCGCGTCGGTGCCAGGCCATGCGGAAAGCGGCACGGTCGATATCGTTCTTTCGGCCACTTCGAACGTGTACGCCGTTCAAATGGGGGATACGACCGTCACGGCAAGGGGAGGGAACGGCACCGTTACGTTTATCCACAGTAGCGGACGCCCGTTTGTCGAAGGCGCCAGCGCAACGGTTCAATATGCCGGTTTCTCGAAGAAAACACCTTCCGGGCTCGATTTGGAAGCGGATGGTGTCGCGACATTCTCACCGGAAGACACCCTGCTGCTTCTTTTCGAACGCCGATCGGGCGATCCTGGTACCTCGGACGAAGGTACATTGCACCTGACGGGTGGGAGTGGGCGCTTTGCCGGCGTCAACGGCCAGTGCAAGTACAAGATGGACGATCTTCCGGGCACATGGAACGTTACCGTTGCCAAATGTCAGTGGTTGTATTCCTTTCCTTATCGATGATGGGCTGCGGAACGTTTGAGGAAGACGGCTACGTCATCGTTACGAACGTTCTCACTCAACGCGAGACTTCAGTTATGGCGCGTGTGCTGGAGCGAGTGAAGGTGCGCGGTGCCGGCACCAGAAACCTGCTCGGGCTCCCATTGTGCCGCACGCTCGTTAAACGAGTGAGAGCGCGCCTGGAGAATGCGGGCGTCTTGCCGATTTCGTCGGTTGCGGTTCAGTGCACGCTTTTCGACAAGACCCCGCAGCGCAATTGGTCGGTCGCATCGCATCAAGATCTTTCCATCCCGGTTCGCGCTCGCGTCCATCATCCCGCTCTCGGCGGGTGGTCCGAGAAAGAAGGCGAACAATTTGTTCAGACACCACCCGAGCTGCTTGAAAAGATGTTGGCGGTTCGCATACATATTGATGATTGCGGGCTCGAAAATGGACCCCTGCGACTTGTTCCTGGCTCCCATCGCCATGGGCGCATGACAGACGCTGCCGCGCGTCAACTCCGGGCTGATGTTGGAGAGGCACCGTTTGATCTCGAATGGAAGCACTCGGTCTGATCTCGGCGGGAACCGGTGACGGTAGTTTCAAACGAGCGCTTGGCGGCCTGAAATTGTTGTAATACAATTGTTCAGGAAATGTATTACATCGGAGGCCCCGCATGACTCTCACCGTCCGCCTGCCCCAGCGCGTCGAGCAGGAGCTGGCCGAATACTGCGTCAAGCACCGTCTCACCAAGAGCGAGGCTGTAAAACTTGCCTTGCAGGAGCTGCTGCGGGCGCCCGAATCGGGCACGGTCGGCCTGAGCCATCCGTATATTGGTTGCGACACGCGGCAAGGGGATGTGGCACGCCATACCAAGCGCCTGTTGCGCGAGAGCTTCCGCGGCAAACGGAAGCGTGGCTAACGTACTCGTCGATACCGGGTTTCTCGTTGCCCTTGGGCGTAAAAGCGACCCGCTGCACGTCGCGGCGAGGGCTTTTTTTCTGCGGGAAATCGGCCCGCTCATTACTGTCTCCCCGGTGATAGTAGAAACCTGCTTTTTCCTGGATGCTGAAGCCAAAATCGAATTTCTCGACTTGGCTCAATCGCCGAGGCTGCGGACACTCGAACTGCCCGTCGACGCCTATAGCGAAGTCGGCTCATCCATCCGGAAATACGCTGACCGGGACATCGATTTTGCCGACGCAGCGCTGATCTGGCTGGCGAACCGCACCGGCATCCGGCATATCCTGACCACCGACAAGACCGATTTTGGCGTATATCGCCTCAAGGGCGGCAAGCGCTTCGAGCTGATCAAGTGGTTCGAACGTTGAATCGAGTTTAGCGTCGGCGTGCCACAATCGCACGACCTCACCAATCACCAGACCACCCATGGCCCTCAAACGCCCTAAAGGTCCCGCCGGCACGCTGGTCGCGCTGGAGCACACGTCGAAGATCCTCCAGGACAACCCACTCGGCGATCCGCATGTGCGCAAGGTCGCCGTGTGGCTGCCGCCGCAGTATGACGAGGGCGCGGGCAGGCGCCGCTTCCCGGTGCTCTACGACCTGGTCGGCTTCACCGGCTCGGGTCTGTCGCATACCAACTGGAAACCGTTCGGTGACAACGTGCCGGAGCGCGCGGCGCGGCTGATTCGCGAGCAGAAGATGGGGCCGGCGATCATCGTCTTCCCGGACTGCTTCACGGCGCTCGGCGGCAACCAGTACGTGAACTCGTCCGCGATCGGCAACTATGCGGACTATCTGACGCGCGAGATCATTCCCTTCGTCGACTGCGAGTTCCGCACGCTGGCGAGCCGCGAGCATCGCGGCTGCTTCGGTAAATCATCCGGCGGCTACGGCGCGATCCTCCACGGCATGCAGTATGCGAAGTACTGGGGTGCCATCGCCGATCATTCCGGCGACGCGTATTTCGATTTCGTTTACTGGCACGACTGGCCGAACACGCTGAACGAGCTCGCCAAACATCGTGTGCCGAAGCGGAAAGCCGGCGCTTATGACGCGCGCGGCGAATCGGACCGCAAAGGCCTCGCCGAAGGCCTGGACGACGGGCGCATCCAACGCTTCCTGGCGCACGTCTGGAAGAAAGAAAAGCTCTCGACAGCGGAAGGCCACTGCATCATGAACCTGTGCATGGCCGCTACCTACGACGCAGACCGAAGAGCGCCGCTCGGCTTTCGCGTGCCGTTCAACCTCGAATCGGGCGAGGTCATCGAGAAGCGCTGGAGCAAGTGGCGCGAGAGCGACCCGGTCAATCTGGTCGCGAAATACCGGGACAACCTCAAGTCGCTGCGCGGCATCTACATCGACTGTGGCTGGCGCGACCAATATCACATCCACTACGGCGCACGCATCCTGTCGAAGCGCCTCGCCGCGGCCGGCATCCGTCACACCTACGAGGAATTCGACGACGATCACTCCGACGTCGATTACCGGATGGACACGAGCCTGCCGTTCCTCTACAGGGCGTTGAAGCCCTGAGAGGTTGTCGGGAAATTTCGTGCGCGACAGCCTGCCGTATCTGTTACTTGCGGATGTCGTGCTTGCGCTGCACGTCGCAATTGTTGTGTTCGTCGTTGGCGGCCTCGTCCTCGTCGTCATTGGCAACCGTCGCAACTGGCGGTGGGTCAATGCCTTGTGGTTCAGGCTCGCACATCTGGGTGCTATCGCCGTCGTCGTAGCGGAGGTTTGGCTGGGCGTCACCTGTCCGTTCACAACGCTGGAATTTTGGCTGCGCACGAAAGCACATGCGACTGCCTACAGCGGCAGCTTCATCGGGCATTGGCTCCAACGCATCCTGTACTACGATGCCCCGCCTTGGGTTTTCGTAGTCGGCTATTCCCTCTTTGGCCTGCTCGTCCTGGCAACATGGGTGCGCTTCCCACCGGTCTCCAAACGCCGCAACAATGAAAAAGATGCCTGACCTTCCATCGGACGGACGCCGCCGGTAAGCTGGACTCTGCCTCTCATGCCGGACATTCCTTTTCAGGAGCGCCAATGCATACTCCCGCATCAATTCAAGAGCTGTTCGCACTCCTTTTCCCCGGGTTGATGGGAATAGCGTTCTCGGAAGTGTCCACGGATCGCGTCGTCGCCTCGCTCAAGGTGCGCCCGGATTTGTGCACTACCGGAGGGATCCTCCATGGCGGGGCGTTGATGGCGTTCGCCGACACGCTTGGCGCGGTAGGTACCTTCATGAGTCTTCCTGCAGGCGCTCGCACCACGACGATCGAGTCAAGCACAAAGTTCATTCGCGGCGCACCGGCAGGGTCGACGGTCATAGGCGAATGCACCGCCTTCCATCGCGGCAGGACCACCATGGTGTGGCAAACGCTCATAAAGTCCGAGGCGGGAAAGCTATGTGGGGTCGTTACGCAGACACAACTCATTCTTCCCTCCGGTTCTCCCGCGTAATCGCCGGGACCCGCACTGGAGTGCTTGAAACGGAATTCCGGCAGAGGAGAAATGCTATCTCAAGCCATAGGCCTGCTCAACCCGGCACTGCAGTTGATCCGCCAACTGCAAGCCCACAACTGAGCATGACTGGATAACCCTCCCGGATTGGAGCCACCGCATGGAATATCGCCCGATCAACATCGCCGATAAATTTGCGCGGTTCTCCGAGCACTGGTCGCCGAAGATCATTGCGCGGATGAACGACTACCATTTCAAACTGGTGAAGTTCCAGGGGGAGTTCGTGTGGCACGACCACAAAGACACTGACGAAGTGTTCATCGTGATCGAGGGCGAGATGACCATTCATTTTCGAGACGGTGACGTTTCCGTGAGAAAAGGTGAGCTGCTCGTTATTCCGAAAGGCGTCGAACACAAGACCTCGGCAAAAGCTGAGTGCCGTGCCATGCTTGTTGAAGCTGCGGGTACGGTAAACACCGGCGACGCCGGTGGGGAAAAGACTGCACCCGCCGAGGCGTGGATATAGAAATGCTGCCTCGTCATCGCAGCCGACCCGGAGCTACGCTCCTTGGGTCGGGCAAATTTAATCGTTAGAGGTCACCATATTGCAGAAACTCCTTTTGCCAACGAAAACGATCACGCCTGCAGATTATTTCGGCTACTTCGCTCTGCCTGGTGAGCGCAATGGCGGTGGCGGTGAATTTACGAGCGAATCAGGCTTGAATACATCCGTGCCGGATCAATGATGGTCGAACAAAATCGCGAACCCCGCAAAGGCGGTCGTTTCGTCGGTCTGCTTGTTCAGGTCGTGGGCCAGGCCCATATCGAACACCAGGGTGCGTGTGGGTTGGTAGCTCAGGGCCGCGAGCGCCTGCGTGCTGCCGCGCGTGCCGCGCCGCCCCGTGCCGGAAAGTTCGGCGGCCCAACCCCACGGCCCACCGAGTTTGCCGGAGACCGCCGTCGCCCAGCCGATTTCGCCGCGGCTTTCTCCCGAGCCGACCGATCCGAGCCGGGTGTAGGCGAGATTAAAATCGAAACTCAATCCACCCCACCCGGCGCTGAAAATGCCGTTCACGAGGTAATCGCTCTTCTCGGCGCCAAGGCCGGTCTTGGCGGTCGGGAAACGCACCCCGGCCTCCATCCCGAGCTCCATGCTGTCGGTTAATTCACGCCGCAGCTTGAGCGCCGCCACGGTGTCGCCCACGCTCGTGAGGCGATTGCCGTCGGCGTCTTCCTGGCGCAGATAGGCGTCGCCGCCCACCAGCACGCCGAGGTTTTCGCTGAAAGCGTACTTGAAGAGATAGGGCAGACTGACCAGCCGGGTGCCCGCGTCATCTCGCAATCTCGCTACGCCGGCCTCGAACTCGAGCAGGCCGGGGGCGGAAAGCGCGGCCGGGTTGGAGACCGTGGGGCGATAGGGTGTGACCTCGGGCGCATCGGCCAAGACGGCCCCCGCCCACAGTGCAAGTCCGACGGCGATGGCTCTTGATGCGTTTTTCATGGGGTATTGAGTCTCCGGCTATGGAGAATAGGGGTCGCCCATTGGCGGCCTCCGGTCGACATTTCCCTCGGCTTGAGGGCTAGAACCTCAATGCCCTGATCAGGGAATCCATGTGTTCGGCCGACTCCTTGAGAATCCCGACCAGCGTTTCCTGCCCGATGATCAGGTCGATATTCGCTGTGATGTTTTCGCAATCGTTAAGCGGCGGCTCATGCAGCGGGGAATGAACCGGAGACAGTTGGTCAGCCAGCAGCAGCGTGTCCCCGAGTGTTGTCGGGGGCAGGACCAGGTAACCCTTCCACATGGCCTCGATGCCGTCCACCACCGCCCGGGGCACGGACAGGGCCCTGAGCACAGCGCGGCCGATCTCGACTTCACTACCGCCCTTGCCTTCTTCTTCTCCTTCGACTTCGCCGTCATCGCCCTGCAGCCAATCCGTCAGTTCCCCGTCCATCAATCCGGGATAGTCCTTGGCGCGAGACAGCAGGTAAAACCCGCCGACCTCGTGGACGATGCCGGCAAACATCGCCGTTTCCGGGTCCTGCCCCGTTACGCGTCGGGCAATGACGTGAGCGAGGGCCGCCACATGTGCCGTGTGCTCCCACAACTTCGTCGCCCGATCCCGATTTGCCTGTCCGGTGGGCGTTCCCGCCAATTGGTGCGTTGCCACCGCCGCCGCCACGGCACGAACCGCCTTGAACCCCAGACGGTTCACGGCGGCGCGGACATCGGCAATCTCCCGCCCGGATGGATTGAAGGCCATTGAATTGGCGAGCGCGACGACCCGAGCCGCCATCAGCGGCTCCGCCTTCACCAGGCGAACCGCCTCGTCCAGAGCGCAATCCGGATCGTCAAGGACCTCTCTGACACGAAGGGCCACTTTGGCGGATGTCGGAAAATTCAATTCTCCCCGTGCCGCGTCGGCGACAATGTTCTTGAAGGCTTCGCTTCTTTCCATCTGGCTAAGGCTCCGCTTCCGTGGTTTGTCCGTGCCCCGTTTGATTCACAAACTGTCGATAAGCCCCGGGAGGAGGGCCCGAGGAAACCTTGATAATCCGGCCCGTCCTCTGCGGACCCACACTGGGTATCGGCGCCTGCGTGACAGACTTTAGTGCCATGTGCCACGCACGCCATGAGGGCAAGATGATTAGGTGAGTGAGACCGCATCATTTATGCAATTGACCAAGCCTGATCCCGCGTTCCCATTCTTGAGAAAGTTTTCCTTCACGTTTGGTGTTTGGTCCCGAAAGCATCTTCGCCTGACCCTTCACAGATCCAACTGTTTGAGGAACGCAAGCAGCTGTACTGCAAGTGACCCGTGATGGCTTCTCGCATTGAAAAGCATCCTTTGCGTCGAACGTCTTTGATGCCGGCCTCCGGCTGGCCGGTTTTTCCCGCATAATTCGGCCCTTTCCGGACACCACCCGTACCAAATCATGGCTCAATACGTTTACACGATGCAGCGCGTGGGCAAGGTCGTCCCGCCCAAGCGCGTCATCCTCAAGGACATCTCGCTATCTTTTTTTCCCGGCGCCAAGATCGGGATGCTGGGACTGAATGGTTCCGGCAAGTCCAGCCTGCTGAAGATCATGGCGGGTGTCGACAAGGAGATCGAAGGCGAAGCGATCCCGATGCCGAACCTGCGCATCGGCCATCTGCCCCAGGAGCCGCAACTCGATCCCGGGCAGACCGTGCGCCAAGCGGTCGAAGGAGGTCTCGGCGAGGTGATGGAGGCGAAGCAGAAGCTGGATGAAATCTATGCTGCGTACGCGGAGCCGGATGCTGACTTCGACAAACTCGCGACCGAGCAGGCGAAATACGAAGCGATTCTCGCGACCAGCGGTGCCGACGTCGAACACCAGCTCGAGATTGCCGCCGATGCGCTGCGGCTGCCCCCTTGGGACGCGAAGATCGCCAATCTCTCCGGCGGCGAGAAGCGCCGCGTTGCGCTGTGCCGGCTGCTGCTGTCGAAGCCCGACATGCTGCTGCTCGACGAGCCGACCAACCACCTCGACGCGGAAAGCGTCGACTGGCTGGAGCAGTTCCTGCAGAAATTCCCCGGCACCGTGGTGGCGGTTACCCACGACCGCTACTTCCTCGACAACGCGGCCGAGTGGATTCTGGAACTTGACCGCGGCCGCGGCATTCCGTGGAAAGGCAACTACAGTTCCTGGCTGGAACAGAAGGAACAACGCCTTGAGGTCGAAGCCAAGCAGGAATCGGCGCGCATCAAGGCGATGCAGAAGGAACTCGAGTGGGTGCGTTCCAATCCCAAGGCGCGCCAGGCCAAGAGCAAGGCGCGCATCGCGCGTTTCGAGGAATTATCGTCCCACGAGCACCAGAAGCAGAATGAAACCCAGGAAATTTTCATTCCGGTGGCCGAGCGCCTGGGCGACAGCGTGATCGAGTTCAAGGAAGTGTCGAAGGGTTATGGCGACCGCCTGCTGATCGACAAGCTCTCGTTCAGCGTTCCACCCGGGGCGATTGTCGGCATCATCGGCCCGAATGGCGCCGGCAAGTCGACGCTGTTCCGCATGATCACCGGCAAGGAAAAGCCGGACAGCGGCGAAGTTGTCATCGGTTCCACCGTGCAACTTGCGTTCGTCGACCAGAGCCGCGACGCGCTCGAGAACAAGAAGACCGTGTGGGAAGCGATCTCGCACGGCCAGGACATCCTCACCGTCGGCAAGTTCGAAATGCCTTCGCGCGCGTACGCCGGCCGATTCAACTTCAAGGGTGCCGACCAGCAGAAAGTGGTCGGCAATCTATCCGGCGGTGAACGCGGGCGGCTGCACCTGGCGACCACGCTGATCTCCGGCGGCAATGTGCTGTTGCTCGACGAGCCTTCCAACGATCTCGACGTGGAAACGTTGCGCGCACTGGAAGACGCATTGCTGGAGTTCGCCGGGTCGGTGCTGGTGATCTCGCACGACCGCTGGTTCCTCGACCGCATCGCCACGCACATCCTCGCCTGCGAAGGCGAATCCCAGTGGACCTTCTTCCCGGGAAATTACCAGGAATACGAAGCCGACAAGAAGAAGCGCCTCGGCGAAGAAGGCGCCAAGCCCAAGCGCATCCGCTTCAAGCCGCTGCAATAGCCGGCCTCAAGCTCGTGCTTCAAAAACAAACAGGCCCGTCGGGCCTGTTTGTTTTTCATCCATTGTAAAAATCCGCTTCAGAACACGTAGGCAAGTCCAATCGATACCACCGGGTAATACCGGTACTTGTGCATGTCGTCGTCGAGCTTGTCCTGCTCCGCCGCGACGTCGCCCTGGATTTGCGAGCAGAGCCCTGCAGGCGTTGCCGCCCCGCAAGTGGCGGAAAGGGTCGAGCGCGGTGAGCCCTGGAACAACACGCCCAGATCGGCGGCGAGCGACAGCCCTTTGCCGATCGGGCGGCCATACCCCAGGCCGACGTAGGGTGCCGCCTTCCTGAAATCGAACTTGCCGTTCAGCGAACCGACGTTGGACGAACTGTACGTGGTGCCGTTAATCGTGAAGGTTCCGCCCGCGGAAGGTTTGCCGTCCAGCGTGAACTTGTTGCCGTTGTACATGGCGCCCGCGCTCAGGCGAAAGTTGTTGGAGAACGGAAACCAGTCGAGGAGCAGTTGGCCGGATTCCAGTTTCAATTTGGCGTCATAGTCGACGGACTCATGGGTCTCGGAAGTGTTGTAGTTCAGGCCATTGACAGAGACGCGGAATCCCAGCTTTTCGGTGAATGCATGCGCCAGCTCGACGCCGCCGCCCAGCGTTCCGACACGGAGTCCGAGGCTCGTATCCGCGAGGGATACCGGGGAAGCGAGAATCGCCCAAACTGCCGCAAGTACCGCAACCAGATTGTTCCTCTTCATGACGAAACCTCCGTTTTCCTTCATTGGCGTGATTCGACGTTCGGTGCCCAGTGTGCATTCGCTGAAAATGCCATGCTCAGTGGAATGCATCTTTTCATTCTGACATGAGGGCACCCCGCATTGGAATGTCACGGCAATGGGCAAGATGCGCCGAATGCCGGAGGCGGACGCTTCCGGTGCTGACGGCCGGCATGTCGTTACTGATATTCCAGCGGACTTACGCCCTCTTGAGCGCAGCGCGGCGAATCTTTACGCCTTCTTTACGCCGCGTTTCCTAATATGGCAACCGAAATTCATGGGGCAGCCATGACCGGGATTGATCTCCGTCAAGGTATCCCGCTGCCATCGGGGGCGGGCATCGGGCCACGCTGATCCGGGAATTGTGTGTGAGGTGAACATGGACATTCTGTACATCGGACTCGCTGTCGCTTTCGTGGCCCTGAGCATTGCGCTCGTGCACGGCTGTGAAAAATTGATGAGGAGACCGAAATGAGCGGGATATACATCCTGAGCGGACTGGTCGCAGTTGCGATCCTGGTTTATCTCTTTGTCGCCCTGCTTTGGCCGGAGAAATTCTGATGACTGCCAACGGTTATCTGCAGCTTGCTTTCTACGTCGCCGTGCTGATCGCACTGGCGAAGCCGCTCGGCGCCTACATGGCGCGCATCTACGAAGGCCAACCGGCGTTTCTCAATCGCATCGGCGCGCCGGTCGAGAACCTGATTTACCGCGTGTGCGGCGTGAACCCCGCGCAGGAAATGCGCTGGACGCAGTACGCCGTGGCGACACTCATCTTCAACGTGCTGGGCTTTTTTGCCGTCTATGCGCTGCAGCGGCTGCAGCTCTCCCTGCCGCTCAATCCACAGAACATGGCGGCCGTGTCGCCCGATTCGTCGTTCAACACCGCCATCAGTTTCATCACCAACACCAACTGGCAGGGTTACGGCGGCGAGTCGACGATGAGTTATCTCACCCAGATGCTCGGACTCACGGTGCAGAACTTCGTGTCCGCGGCGACCGGCATGGCGGTGCTCGTCGCGCTTATCCGCGGCTTCGCGCGCCAGAATGCCCAGGCAATCGGCAATTTCTGGGTCGATCTGACGCGCAGCACGCTCTACATCCTCCTGCCGCTGTCGCTCGTCTTCGCGCTCGTGCTGGTGTGGCAGGGCATGCCGCAGACCTTCTCGGCTTACGCGACGGTGCCGCTGGTCGAGTCGGTGGAGTACGACAATCCCAAGCTCGACGCCGCCGGCCAGCCGCTCAAAGACGACAAGGGCAACCCGGTCACCGAGAAGGCGACGCAGAAGGAGCAGTCGATCGCGGTGGGCCCGGTTGCCTCGCAGGTCGCCATCAAGCAGCTCGGCACAAACGGCGGCGGCTTTTTCAATGCCAACTCGGCGCATCTGTTCGAGAACCCGACGCCGCTGTCGAATTTTCTCGAGCTGCTCGCCATCCTGCTGATCCCGGCGGCACTTTGCTACACGTTCGGCAAGATGGTGGGAGACACGCGCCAGGGATGGGCCATCCTCGCCGCGATGACCGTCGTGTTTGTGGCGCTGCTCGCGGTGTGCGTCGGCGCCGAACAGGTCGGCAACCCGGCGCTCGACAAGCTTGGCGTCGACCAGGTGGCGTCCCCCCTGCAGGCAGGAGGGAACATGGAAGGCAAGGAGACGCGCTTCGGCGTCGTCAACTCGGCGCTCTGGGCCACCGCGACCACCGCGGCGTCGAACGGCTCGGTGAACGCGATGCACGACTCCTTCACGCCGCTGGGTGGACTGGTGCCGATGTGGCTGATCCAGATCGGCGAGGTGATCTTCGGCGGGGTGGGCTCCGGCCTGTACGGCATGCTGCTGCTGGCCGTGGTCGCCGTGTTCGTCGCGGGCCTCATGATCGGCCGCACGCCCGAATACCTCGGCAAGAAAATCGAGGCCTTCGATGTCAAGATGGCCGCGATCGGCGTGTTGGTGCCGTTGTTCACCGCCCTGTTCGGAACCGCTGTCGCGGTCTTGCTGGAGGCGGGCAAAGCGGGCGTGGCCAACCCCGGCATGCACGGCTTCTCCGAAATCCTGTACGCGTTCTCCTCAGTGAGCGGCAACAACGGCAGTGCGTTCGCTGGTCTCTCGGCCAACACGCCGTTCTACAACACGGCGCTCGGCATCGTCATGTTCTTCGCGCGTTTCTGGATCATTGTGCCTGTGCTCGCGCTGGCCGGCTCGCTAGTGGCGAAGAAGAAGGTCCCGGCCGGTGCCGGCACGCTACCCACGCATGCGCCGCTGTTTATTTTCTTCCTCATCGGCGTAGTGGTCGTGATCGGGGCACTGACCTTTTTCCCGGCGCTCGCGCTCGGACCGATCGTCGAGCACCTCGTGCTGTACGGCGGCAAATAGTCCCGCCCGGCCGCCGAATCTGAAAGAAACAGGAGTCGATCCGATATGACAACCCAAGCGATATCCCCCGGGCAAGTGCCGCGCCGCTCTCTCGTCACGAGGAGCATCATTGAGGAGGCACTGGTCGCCTCGCTGGTGAAGTTGCTGCCGCAACATCAGTGGAGAAACCCGGTGATGTTCGTGGTGTACGTCGGCAGCATCCTTACCACCATTCTGTTCATCCAGGCGCTCGGCGGACACGGCGAGGCGCCGGCGGGCTTCATCCTGGCGGTGACGGTCTGGCTGTGGTTTACCGTGCTGTTCGCCAATTTTGCGGAAGCGGTCGCGGAAGGCCGCAGCAAGGCGCAGGCGGCGGCGTTGCGGGCGGTCAAGCGCGACGCCTTCGCCAAGAAGCTCGACGCGCCGAAGCGCGACGCGACGGTGACGTGGACCCCCTCTTCCGACCTGCGCAAAGGCCACATCATCCTGATCGAGGCGGGCGACACTATCGCGGCTGACGGCGAAGTCATCGAGGGCGTGGCATCGGTGGACGAATCGGCCATTACCGGCGAATCGGCGCCGGTGATCCGGGAATCGGGCGGCGACTTCTCCTCGGTCACCGGCGGCACCCGTGTGCTGTCCGATTGGCTGATCGTGCGCGTCAGCGTCAATCCTGGCGAGGCGTTCCTCGACCGGATGATTGCGATGGTGGAAGGCGCGCGCCGCCACAAGACGCCCAACGAAATCGCACTCACCATTCTCCTCGTGAAGATGACGATCATCTTCCTGCTGGCCACCGTGACGCTGCTGCCGTTCTCGATCTACGGTGTTGAACTCGCGAAGTCCGGCAATCCGGTCACCATTACCGTGCTGGTCGCTCTGCTGGTGTGCCTGATCCCGACCACGATCGGCGGCCTGCTGTCCGCGATCGGCCTGGCCGGCATCGGGCGCATGCTGCGGGCCAACGTCATTGCCACGTCCGGCCGCGCAGTGGAAGCGGCGGGCGATGTCGACGTGCTGCTGCTCGACAAGACCGGCACTATCACGCTGGGAAACCGGCAGGCCGCGGCGTTCATTCCGGCGGCCGGGGTCAGTGAGCGGGATCTGGCCGATACTGCCCAGCTCGCCTCGCTGGCCGACGAGACGCCGGAAGGGCGCAGCATCGTCGTCCTGGCCAAACAGAAGTTCAATGTGCGCAGCCGCGATATTGCGAATCTCGGCGCGACATTTGTCCCGTTCTCCGCTCATACCAGAATGAGCGGCGTAAACATCGAAGGGCGCGAAATCCGCAAGGGTTCCGCGGACGCGATCCGCGCTTGGGTGGAGTTGAAAGGGGGTTCGGTTTCCCGCGAGGTGGGTGAAGCAGTGGACCGGATTGCCCGCAACGGATCGACGCCCCTCGTCGTGTCCGATGGATCCAAGGTTCTGGGCGTGATCGAACTCAAGGACATCGTCAAGGGCGGCATCAAGGAGCGCTTCGCCGAGTTGCGCGGCATGGGCATCAAGACCGTGATGATCACCGGCGACAACCGCCTGACCGCGGCATCGATCGCGGCCGAAGCGGGGGTGGACGAGTTCCTGTCGGAGGCCACACCCGAAGCGAAGCTGAAGCTGATCCGCGACCATCAGGCGACCGGAAGGCTGGTGGCGATGACAGGCGACGGTACCAACGATGCACCGGCTCTGGCGCAGGCGGACGTCGCGGTGGCGATGAACACCGGCACGCAGGCCGCCAAGGAAGCTGGGAACATGGTGGATCTCGATTCCAACCCGACCAAGCTGATCGAGATCGTCGAAATCGGCAAGCAACTGCTGATGACGCGCGGCGCGTTGACCACGTTTTCAATCGCCAACGACGTTGCCAAGTACTTCGCCATCATTCCGGCGGCATTCGCCACCACCTATCCGCAGTTGAACGCGCTCAACGTGATGGGGCTGGCCAGTCCCGCGAGTGCCATCCTTTCAGCGGTGATCTTCAACGCCCTCATCATCATTGCGCTGATCCCGCTGGCGTTGAAGGGTGTGCGCTACCGGCCTGTCGGCGCGGCGGTCCTGTTGCGCGACAACACCCTGATCTACGGTGTCGGCGGCATCATCGTGCCGTTCATCGGCATCAAGCTGATCGACTTGATCCTGGTAGGTCTGGGAGCCACGTGACGAACCGAAGGGAAATACCATGTTGAGCGATATCCGACGAGCGGTCACGATGCTGGCAGTGATGACGCTGATCACCGGCGTCGCCTATCCCTTGCTCGTGACCGCGATAGGCCAGGCTGCATTTCGCGGCAAGGCGGCCGGCAGCCTGATCGAGCACGACGGCAAGCCAGTCGGTTCGACGCTGATTGGACAACCGTTTGGCGATCCGAAATATTTCTGGAGCCGTCCGTCCGCTACCGCGCCCTATCCATACAACGCCGCGTCCTCCGGCGGTTCGAACCTGGGGCCGCTCAATCCGGCGCTCACCGATGCCGTGGCCGGGCGGATCAAGGCGCTGCGCGACGCCGACCCGGACAACGCCGCGCCGGTGCCGGTCGATCTGGTGACGGCGTCCGCGAGCGGGCTCGATCCGCACATCAGTCCCGCCGCCGCCGAGTATCAGGTCAATCGTGTCGCCAGGGCGCGTAAGCTGGATCCGGAAATAGTCAGAACCCTGGTCGCGGAATCCACGGAAGGCAGGCAACTGGGTTTCCTGGGCGAACCGCGGGTGAATGTGCTCAGGCTGAATCTCGCGCTCGATGCGATACGGTAGTGCGCGCCGCCGCCGCTCTCTACAATAGGGAGCAGGCGGAATGTGATGACGGAAAACCGGCAGGATCCCGACGAACTGCTCGCAAAGATCCGACGCGAGGAAGACCGCGCCAGGCGCGGCCGGCTGAAGATTTTTTTTGGCGCATCGGCCGGCGTCGGCAAGACCTACGCGATGCTGTTCGCGGCGCACGAGTTGCGTGCCCAGTCGGTGGACGTCGTGGCCGGCATCGTGGAAACCCACGGCCGCAAGGACACCGCGGCGCTGCTCGATGGACTCGAAGTATTGCCTTCTCGATTTGTCGAATACCGCGGCACCCGGCTCGCGGAATTCGATCTCGACGGCGCGCTCGCGCGCCATCCTGCGGTCATCCTGGTGGACGAACTCGCGCACAACAACGCCGCCGGCTCGCGTCATCCGAAGCGCTGTCAGGATGTCGAGGAACTGCTGTCGGCCGGCATCAACGTCTACACCACGGTCAACGTTCAGCATCTGGAAAGCCTGAACGATGTGATCGGCGGCATCACCGGCATCAAGGTCTGGGAAACCGTACCGGATCAGATATTCGACCGCGCCGACGAAGTCACGCTGGTGGATCTGCCGCCCGATGAACTGCTGCAGCGGCTGCAGCAGGGCAAGGTCTACATGCCGGCCCAGGCCGAACGCGCCATCCGCAATTTCTTCCGCAAAGGAAATCTGATCGCATTGCGCGAACTCGCGCTGCGACGCACCGCCGATCGCGTAGACGACCAGATGCTCGCCTACCGCCATGACGAGGCGATCCGCACCGTCTGGCACACGCGCGAATCGCTGCTTGCCTGCGTCGGACCCGAACCGGGCGCGGAGAAACTGGTGCGCAGCACCGCGCGGCTCGCGAAGCAGCTCGAAGTCGAATGGCATGCCGTGTACGTCGAGACGCCGCGGCTGCAGCGGTTGCCGGAGGCGCAGCGCGAACGCATCCTGCGTGTGCTCAAGCTGGCGCAGGAACTGGGCGCGCAAACGGCGACGATTCCCGGCCAGTCCCCGGCCGCGGAAATTGTCGCGTACGCCCGCCGCCACAATCTCGCGCGCGTGGTGATCGGCCGCAGCCGCCCGCTGCCCTTCGCCAGGACCTTCTCCGACCGGATCGCCGCGCTGGGCTCCGACCTCGAAGTGGTCCAGGTCGGTCTCGGCGAGGGTGCCGCGCCGCGTCCTGCCGGGTCCGCCGCCGACGAGGACGGCGGCGCGGCGCGCTCCGGTCTGTACGCAGGCTACGCGTGGTCCGCTGCAGCCTGCGTGCTCGCCACGCTGGCTGCGCTGCCGTTGCAGCCGTATCTGGATCTCGCCAACATCGTGATGCTGTTCCTGCTGGCCGTGGTGTTGGTCGCTGTGCGCTTCGGTCGCGGCCCGGCTGTCCTGGCGGCATTTCTCAGCGTCGGCGCGTTCGATTTTTTCTTCGTGCCGCCGCGTTTCAGCATGGCCGTCTCCGACGCGCAATACCTGATCGTGTTCGGCGTGATGCTGGCGGTGGCGCTGATCATTGGACACCTGACGTCCGGACTGCGTTATCAGGCGCGCGTGGCCGGTCACCGCGAGACGCGTGCTCGCGCGCTCTACGAACTCTCGCGGGAATTGTCCGGCGTGCTGATGCAGGAACAAGTCCTGCAGATCAGCGACCGGCACATCGAGGCAATCTTCCATGCCAAGGCCGTGATCCTGCTGCCGGACGAGCACGACCACTTGCGCGAGCCGGCGGCCGGCGAAGCTGCGGAATCCCCGGTCATAGATCTGGCGATTGCCCAGTGGGTGTACGACAACGGCAAGCCGGCCGGCTTCGCTACCGACACCCTGCCCGGCACCCGCATCCACTATGCGCCGTTGCCCGCGCCGATGCGCACGCGCGGTGTTCTTGCGCTGGAGCCGGCGATGGCAAGGTTGCTGCTCATCCCGGAACAGCGGCGCCTGCTGGAGACGTTCGCCGCGCTGATCGCAATCGCGCTGGAGCGCGTGCATTACGTACTGGTCGCGCAGGACGCCCTGGTCAAAATCGAATCGGAACGGCTGCGCAATTCGATCCTGAGCGCACTGTCGCACGACTTGCGCACGCCTCTGACCGCGCTGCTAGGTCTGGCCGAATCGCTGACGCTGACGCGTCCCGGACTCTCGGGCAACCAGCTCGAAATCGCCAGCGCGATCCGCGATGAGGCCGTGAGAATGAACGCCCTGGTGAACAACCTGCTCGACATGGCGCGGCTGCAGGCCGGCGAAGTGCGGCTCAATCGCCAGTGGCAGCCGCTGGAGGAAGTGGTGGGCAGCGCGGTGAAAGCGCGTGAACATCTGCTTGCCTCTCATGCGATACGCATCGATCTGCCGGAAGATCTGCCTCTGGTGGAATTCGACGCGGTGCTGATCGAGCGCGTGCTGTGCAACTTGCTCGAAAACGCCGCCAAATACACGCTGGCGCAGAGCGAAATCCGCATCGAGGCAAGATCACAGGGCGCCGAACTGCATATCAGCGTGGCGGACAACGGACCCGGCCTGGCGCCCGGCAGCGAGGAAACGATATTCGAGAAGTTCGCGCGCGGCCCGCGCGAATCCGCGACTCCGGGCGTCGGCCTGGGTCTGACCATCAGCCGCGCCATTGTCGAGGCCCATCGTGGCAGGATCTGGGCGGAAAATATTCCCGCCGGCGGCGCGCGTTTCGTGGTTGCGCTGCCGCTGGGCACGCCGCCGGAAATGTCGCGCCCGCCGGAAGAACAGCCGGTTTCCCCGTCGCCCGCTGAGACGACATGACGGAGCCCGCGCCGGTCGTCGTCATGGTCGAGGACGAAAAGCAGATCCGGCGCTTCGTGCGCACCGCGCTGGAATCGGAGGGCATCCGCATGTTCGAAGCCGAAACCGGACGCCAGGGTCTGACCGAGGCCGCCACCCGCAAGCCGGATCTGGTGATCCTCGATCTCGGACTGCCGGATTTCGATGGCGTGGACTTCATCCGCGAACTGCGCACCTGGTCCGCGTTGCCGGTCATCGTGCTGTCGGCACGCACCGACGAAGTGGACAAAATCGAGGCGCTGGACGCCGGGGCCGACGACTATCTCACCAAGCCCTTCGGAGTTGGCGAGCTGCTGGCGCGGGTGCGCGCCTCATTGCGGCGCCGCGCGACGGGCGCGAAAGGTGAAGCCATGGTGACATTCGGCGCCGTTCGCGTGGATCTCGCCAATCGCAGCGTGGTCCGGGCCGGCACGCAGATCCATCTCACCCCGATCGAATTCCGGCTGCTGTCGGTGCTTGCGAGCAACGCGGGCAAGGTCACCACGCATCGCCAGTTGCTGCGGGAAGTATGGGGACCCTCACATGTGGAACATTCGCATTACTTGCGCATCTACATGGCGCAACTGCGCCACAAGCTGGAAGACGATCCCGCGCGGCCGCGCCATCTGCTGACCGAAACCGGCGTCGGCTACCGGCTGGCCGGCGAGTGACCTGGTTTTTGCGTTCGATCATTCACGGCTGCTAATCCCCTCAGGCATGTCAAAAGCAGCATCCCAAACGCCGAAAATTTCATTAGATCGTTATCCTGAAGGTCTTTAGTATCAGGCCGCTTACGCTCCCGCGTTCCACGGGCATTCGGCTCCGAAAGGGCAGGGTGGTGCGGACATCGCTGGCGACCGTAGCAAAACAATCCATAGCAAAACAATATCGACTAGAGGAGACATTTCGTGAAGAAACTACTATCCGTGATTGCGGGCCTGGCCCTCGGGCTGGCTGTCGTCCTGCCGCAGGCACAAGCCGCGGACAAAGGCACCATCGGCATCTCGATGCCGACCAAGTCCTCGGCGCGCTGGATTTCCGACGGCGCCAGCATGGTCAAGTACTTCAAGGAAAAAGGTTACGCTCCCGACCTGCAATACGCCGAAGACGACATCCCCAACCAGCTGGCGCAGATCGAGAACATGATCACCAAGGGATCAAAGGTCCTGGTGATCGCCGCGATTGACGGAACCACGCTGTCGGGTGCGCTGCAGAAAGCGGCCGACGCTGGAATCAAGGTCATTGCCTACGACCGGCTGATCCGCGGCTCGAAGAACGTGGACTACTACACCACTTTCGACAACTTCCAGGTCGGCGTGCTGCAGGCGGGCTCGATCGTCGACGCGCTGGGCCTCAAGAGCGGCAAAGGTCCGTTCAACATTGAATTGTTCGGCGGTTCGCCGGACGACAACAATGCCTTCTTCTTCTACGATGGCGCGATGTCGGTTCTCAAGCCCTATATCGACTCGGGCAAGCTCGTGGTGCGCAGCAAGCAGATGGGGATGGACAAGGTCGGCACGCTACGCTGGGACGGCGCCGTTGCGCAGGCGCGCATGGACAACCTGCTGTCGGCTTTCTACGGCAAGGAGAAAGTGCACGCGGTGCTGTCGCCTTACGACGGACTGTCGATCGGCATCCTGTCGTCGCTCAAGGGCGTGGGCTATTGCACCGCGCAGCAGCCGTGTCCCGTGGTCAGCGGCCAGGACGCCGAGGTCCCCTCGGTGAAGTCGATGCTGCGTGGCGAACAGTACTCGACCGTATTCAAGGATACGCGCGAACTCGCCAAGGTGACGGTGGCGCTGGTCGACGACGTGCTCGCCGGCAAGAAGCCGCAGATCAACGACACCAAGACTTATAACAACGGCATCAAGGTGGTGCCCTCGTATCTGCTCAAACCGGTGGCGGTGGACAAGAGCAACTGGAAGCAGATCCTGATTGGCAGCGGCTACTACACCGAAGCGCAGGTAAAGTAACGGCGTTCTTCAGGACTATCCGGCCGGCGCCGTGGGGCGCCGGCCGGCTTGGTATTGTCCGGGACTACAATCGCAGCCGATCATGTCCGAAACGATCCTCGAGATGCGCGGCATCGGCAAGACGTTTCCCGGCGTCCATGCGCTGGCCAACGTCAATCTGGTCGTGAACAGCGGCGAGATCCATGGCGTGGTCGGCGAAAACGGCGCCGGCAAGTCGACGCTGATGAAGGTATTGTCCGGGGTCTACCCGTATCCCGAGTACAGCGGCCGGATCATCTTCCAGGGCCGGGAACGGCGCTTCAAGGGCATCCACGACAGCGAAAAGCTCGGCATCATCATCATTCACCAGGAACTCGCGCTGGTGCCGCTGCTGTCGATAGCGGAGAACATCTTCCTCGGCAACGAGCCGGCGCATTTCGGCGTCATCGACTGGAGCCGGGCTTTCACGCGTACGCGCGAGTTGCTGGCCAAGGTAGGCCTCGACGAGTCGCCCGCAACGCGCGTCACCGACCTCGGCGTGGGCAAGCAGCAGCTTGTCGAGATCGCCAAGGCGCTGTCAAAGGAAGTCAAGCTGCTGATCCTGGACGAGCCCACGGCGAGCCTGAACGAGACCGACTCGGACGCGCTGCTTGAACTGCTGCGGGAGCTGAAGTCGCACGGCATCAGCTGCATCCTGATTTCGCACAAGCTCAATGAAGTGGCGAGGGTGGCGGACTCGATCACCGTGTTGCGCGACGGCTCGACCATCGAGACCATCGACTGCCGGCAGGGCTCGGCGAGCGAGAGCCGCATGATCCGCGCGATGGTGGGCCGCGAGATGGATGAGCGCTTTCCGCCGCGCACGCCGAAAATCGGCGCGGTCGTTTTCGAGGTCGAGGACTGGCGTGCGCACCACCCGATCCACCGGGAGCGCGAGGTCATCAAGGGCGTGTCGCTGGCAGTGCGGCGCGGCGAAATCCTGGGCATCGCGGGCCTGATGGGCGCCGGACGAACCGAGTTTGCGATGAGCCTGTTCGGCGGCGCCTGGGGCCGCGGCATCAGCGGCCGCGTGCGTTTGCATGGCCGCGAGATCGACGTCAGTTCAGTGGCGCGCGCGGTCGAAGCGGGCCTGGCCTATGTCACCGAAGATCGCAAGGCGCTGGGTCTGGTTCTCGGCGGAGAGGTACGGCGCAACGTGACGCTGGCCAACCTGGCGGCCGTAGCCACCGCCGGGGTGATCGACGACGGCCGCGAGTACGCCGTGGCCGGAGACTACCGCGATCGGCTGCGCATCCGCTGCGCCAGCGTTTTCCAGCCGGTGGTCAATCTCTCGGGTGGCAACCAGCAGAAAGTCGTGTTAAGCAAGTGGCTGTTCGCCGACCCTGAGGTGCTGATCCTGGACGAACCCACGCGCGGCATCGACGTCGGCGCCAAGTACGAAATCTACACGCTGATCAACGCCCTCGCGGACGAAGGCAAGTGCATTATCATGATCTCATCGGAGATGCCCGAGCTGCTGGGCATGTGCGATCGCATCGCCGTGATGAACAACGGCCGCTTCGTCGCCGAGTTCGACCGCGGCGACGCGACGCAGGAGAAGATCATGCAGGCCATCGTCCGGGATCAACTCAACTGACGCATCGAGACGCCATGCAAACCGAAGCCGCCGCCGCGCCGGACGCAACGCCAGAATCGAAACACGACTCCGCCGCCCCGGGGACCGGGTGGCTGCGCGGCCACCTGCGCGAGTACGGCCTGCTCCTGTCGCTGGTCGCGATCATGGTGTTCTTCCAGGTCATGACCGACGGCACCTTGATGCAGCCGCTGAACCTGACCAACCTGGTGCTGCAGAACAGCTACATCGTCATCATGGCGCTGGGCATGCTGCTGGTGATCGTCGCCGGATATATCGACCTGTCGGTGGGCTCGGTCAGCGGCTTCATCGGCGCGCTGGCGGCCGTGCTGATGGTGAGCTGGGGATGGCACTATGTGCCGGCCACACTCGTCTGCCTGGCGGCGGGGGCGCTCATCGGCGCTGCGCAGGGCGTATGGGTGGCGTACTTCCGTATCCCGTCGTTCATCGTCACGCTCGCGGGCATGCTGGTGTTCAAGGGCCTCGCGCTCGCCCTGCTGCAGGGGCAGTCGGTCGGGCCGTTCCCGGAGACGTTCCAGCGCCTGAGCTCGGGCTTCATCGCCGACCCGCTGGCCGGCGAGAACCTGCGCCTGACCTCGCTGCTGTTGGGCATCGTCGCCGCGCTGGCGATGGTGATACTCAAGGTGCGAGGCCGCGCGGCGCAGGCCAGGCACGGCATGCAGACCGAGCCACTGATGGTCTTCGCGCTCACGCAACTGGCGTTCGCCGCGGGAATCGTCTACTTCGCGTGGGCGCTGTCGTCGTACAAGGGTCTGCCCAATGTGCTGGTCGTGATGGTGGTGCTGATAGTCGGCTACGACTTCATCACGCGGCGTTCGACCGTCGGGCGGCGCATCTATGCGCTCGGCGGCAACGAGAAGGCGGCGCGATTGTCCGGCATCAACACCGAGCGATTGTCGTTCTACACCTTCGTCAACATGGGTGTCCTCGCCGCGCTGGCCGGCCTGGTCTTCGCCGCCCGCCTGAACACCGCTACGCCCAAGGCGGGACTCGGCTTCGAGCTGGATGTCATCGCCGCCTGTTTCATCGGCGGCGCTTCAGCCTCCGGCGGCGTCGGCAAGGTCCTCGGCGCGGTGATCGGTGCATTCGTCATGGGCGTCATGAACAACGGCATGTCGATTCTCGGTGTGGGCATCGACTACCAGCAGGTCATCAAGGGACTGGTGTTGCTGGCAGCCGTCGTCATCGACGTCTACAACAAGAACAAGTGACCGGGAGGCGCCGCCGCAAGTACGTTCGTCTGCAGCGACGAACTACAGCGTTGCGAACTGATAGATCGTGGTCTGGCGATACTTCGCACCCGGCATCAGGATGGTCGAGGGGAAGTGCGGCTGGTTCGGCGAATCCGGAAAATGCTGGGCTTCGAGACAGAAGCCCGATCGGCGGCCGTATGCCTTGCGATTCTTGCCGACGATGCTGCCGTCCAGGAAATTTCCGGAGTAGAACTGCAGCCCCGGCTCGGTCGTCAGCACCCTGAGCGCCCGTCCGCTTTTCCTTTCGTAGACTTCCGCCGCAACGCCCAGCCGGCCCGCTTGCCCGGCGAGAATGAAATTGTGGTCGTAGCCTCCCGCCCGCTTCAACTGCTCGTCGTCATCTGCGATGCGCGCGCCGATCCGTCCCTGTGTCCTGAAATCGAAGGGCGTACCGCCGACAGGACGCAACTCGCCGGTGGGAATCAGGCCGGCATCGACCGGTGTAAAGCGATCCGCGTACAGCTTCAGTTCGTGATCGAGAATGTCCGGACCGCTGCCCAGGTTGAAGTAAGTGTGGTTGGTCAGATTGACTGGCGTGGGCTGGTCCGTACTGGCGCGATATTCGATCTTCAGGGCATTGTCGCGGGTGAGCGTATAGGCCACCTCGACTTCCAGGTTGCCCGGATAGCTTTCCTCGCCGTCAACGCTGAGGTAACGCAGTACCAGCGTGACATCGGCCTTGCGTCGCACAGTGCGCGTGCTCCAGAGTTCTTTGTCGAATCCCCGCAAGCCGCCGTGCAAGTGGTTGCCGCCATCATTGGTCGACAGCGTGTAGTTGTGGTTGCCCAGGATGAACCGCCCGCCGGCGATACGGTTGGCGTAGCGGCCGATCACGGCGCCGAAGTAGGGACGATTGCCTATGAAGCCGTCGAGACTGTCGAAACCGAGCACGACGTCGGCAAGGTCGCCATGACGATCCGGAGCGGTGAGCGAAACGACGATGCCGCCGTAGTTTGTGATTTTCACCTCGATGCCGTTGCCGTTGCGAAGCGTGAAGAGATCGGTACGCTCGCCGCTTGCGAGCATGCCGTAGGGCGTCTTGTCGATGCCGGGATCGCGGCGGCCGACTGCCGGCGCGGTGCGAATTGCCATGTTGTTGTGGTCCGGTATTGGAATCGCGCGCATCGGAACTTGTTGCTTTCCGAAATTTCGGGCCGCGACTTGTTGCCGGACCGATCATAGGAGCGCGGATCATGGCCGTCCAATGAAAGATTCGGCCGTTGGGATGCCTAATCCGGTATATGCGCCGGCAGAGCCGGATGGCATTTTCAGTAGAGCTCGGAAGCCGTGGCGCGAAGCGTTTTCAACATGATCTGCGCTGCTGGCGAGAGCAGGCGGTTGCGCCGCGTGATGATTCCGTAAGCGTCCATCTTGAGCGGAAAATCGATCGGCACCCGATCCAGCATGCCATGTTCGCGGTAGTGTTGTACGACTTCATTCGGCACGGCGGCCACCATATCGGCATGTTGAAGCAGGCTGATGGTCACTGGCAATGCGGGCGTGATCACAATGTTCTGCGGGGGAGCGAGCCCGAGGCCGCGAAACACCATGTCGAAACGGTGCCGTATCACTTTCCCGGTCGGCAGGATCCAGCTGAGGTCTGCGAGATCCCTTAACTGCAGCTTTCTTTTTCGCGTAAGCGGATGCCCGCGTCTGGCGGCGACGCATATCGACTCTTCCGCGAGAGGTTCGAAATTGAATGCCGATTTGTCGTGATGCTCGAACAGCCGTGCGACCACGATGTCGAGCTTGCTGTCCGTAAGTTGCGCGAGCAGGGCATCGCTTGAATCCAATTCCACACGTATCTGCAGCAGCGGGTAATGGGATTTCAGCCTGGCGATGGTGAGCGGAAACAAAGCGGTGCCGGCGGGCATGATGCATCCCACTGCCACCTGTCCGCTCAAGCCCGCCTTGAGTGCCGTGATTTCGTCGTACGCAATCCCGAGATTGGCCAGCGTCATCCTGGCATGGCGAATCATGATCTCGCCGTACCAGGTCGGGCGCATGCCGCGCGGCAGCCGGTCGAACAGCGTGACTTCCAGCGCGCTTTCCAATTCCTTCAGGAGTTTGGAGGCCGCGGGTTGCGTCATGCCGAGTTCGTCGGCGGCCTTGTGGATGTTGCCGAGCTCGTCGATGGCCACCAGCAACAGCAGTTGCCGCGGTTTAAGGCGTACCCGGATGAACCAGGCGTCCTGGCGGGACGGCATGCGGTTGCGCCGATCCTGGCGTCAGGCCGGCGACAGCACGCGCAACTCCATGCCGCGCACGTAATCCTTTACCCGTGCGCGATAAGCCTGCATGTGCGGCGCGACCCCGTGAGCCTTGAGCGCGGCGACGGTTTCCCATTTTTCGATGACCACCACGCGATCCGCGCCGACTTTGAACTGGATCGGGATGTCGGTTACGGCGTCGATCGCCGGGCCGTATTCGATGCAGCCGGCTTCCGCCAGCACATCGGGGATGACCTTGCGAAACTCGGCGAGAAATTTGTCACGTGTTCCGGGCGCGAGTTCGACGGTGGCGATGACGTGGATCATATGGCGTTCCTGTCTGGTTGAAAGAAAAGTAACAAGGCGGATCAATAGCCCAGCGTAACGACGATCAGACCGAGCGTGAGCAGCGCGATGCCGATCAATTCACGGCGCGCCAGATGTTCGCGGAACACGCGCCGCGACACGACGTAGCTGAACAGCAATTCAGTCAGGCCGAGCGTGCGCACGTGCGCGACCGGCTCGATCGCCATGGCGGTGAACCAGCCCGCCGACGCCGCCGCGCCCATGAATCCCGCGAACAGCGACGCGCGCCATGCCCGCAACACGCGCATCGCGACATCCCGGTGGCGCAATAACAGCCAGCCGCCGAGCAACAGCGTCTGCACGAACTGCGCGACCAGCAATGTGCAGGCCGCGGCCATCAGGAAAGGCGTGCCCTGCAATGCGAGCGCGGCGCCGCGAAATCCCACCGCCGACAGTGCGAAGCCGGTGCCCGACGCGAGCCCGAGCAGTGCGAGGCGCGACGTCCAACCGGTCAGCAACGCGCGCAGCGGATGTTCGCGGTCGGCGGGCGCCAGCATCAGCACGCCGGCCGTTCCCAGCGCGATGGCGAATGCCACGATCATGTTGATCCTGTCGCCGAGAAAAACGAAGCCGAAGACGGCGACCTGGATGATCTCGCTCTTGGAGTAGGCCACGCCGAGCGTGAAATTGCGCTCGGCCATGACGCGCAGCAACAGCGCCGTAGCGGCGATCTGGCTGACTGCACCCAGCAGCACCCAGCCCAGGAAGGACAGATTGCCGGCGGGCAAGTCGTATTGGCCGACCGTGTGCACGGCGAGCAGCCAAAGCGCGGCGAACGGCAGGCCGTACAGGAAGCGGACCAATGTCGCGCCAAGGGTCCCCAGTTCGCCCGTCAACTGGCGCTGGGCGGCGTTGCGCAACGTCTGCGCAAAGGCCGCCCACAGGGTGACCGGGATCCACAACCAGCCGGGGTAGGCCAAGTCCGGCGCGTCAGCCGCGGCCGACGAACGGCATCTTGGTGGCCATGATGGTGAGGAACTGGATGTTGGTGTCCAGCGGCTGCTTCGCCATGTAGAGCACGGCTTCGCCGACGCGGTTCACGTCGATCGTCGGCTCGACCTTGATTTCGCCGTTGGCCTGCGGCACACCCTTGGTCATTTTCGCCGCCATTTCGGTCAGCGCGTTGCCGATGTCGATCTGCGAGCAGGCGATGTCGTACTTGCGTCCGTCGAGGGATGCGGATTTTGTCAGCCCGGTCACGCCGTGCTTGGTCGAGGTGTAAGGAGCCGAGTTCGGGCGCGGCGCGTGCGCCGAAATCGAACCGTTGTTGATGATGCGACCGCCGCGCGGATTCTGGTCCTTCATGATCCGGAATGCTTCCTGGATGCACAGGAACATGCCGGTCAGGTTGATGTCGACCACGTTCTTCCACTGCTCGAAGGTCAGTTCCTCGAGCGGGACACCCGGCGCGTTGACGCCGGCGTTGTTGAACAGCACGTCGACCCGGCCGAAAGAAGATTTCGCTTTCGCGAACAGCGCTTTCACCGATTGGGGGTCGCTCACGTCAGTCTGCACCGCCAGAGCCCGCGATCCAGCGCCGGATTCCTTTACCGCCTGTTCCAGCACGTCGTTGCGGCGGCCCGCCAGCGCCACGCTGTATCCCGCTTTCAGAAGCGCCAGCGCTGCCGCCTTGCCTATGCCGCTGCCGGCACCGGTAACGATCGCGACCTTGTTTTGTATGGCCATTGCCCGATCTCCTCGAATTGTTCTGATAAGTGCCGACGGGCTGCGAACCACCTGCCGGGAGGGAAGATGATACCGCACGGTACCCGCCGGGTCGTGTGCGCCGCTTCGGACCGGGGCTCGGACTGCAGGGAAAACTTTCCGGGAACTAGGCTGCGAAGGAGCGTCCGCCCGCCTGGCTTTTTTCGCGGCTGGCGATCTTGGCCTGGTACATGGCCTGGTCGGCTTTCTTGATGAGCGACTGCGCGTCCATGCCGTGCACCGGATAAAGCGCGAGACCGACGCTGGCGCTGATCATGATCTGCTCGCCGCCGACAGGGAAGGGTTTGGCCAGCGATGCGGCGATCGAAGCGCCCACGCGATCGGCGTGGTCCGTCGAGCGCAGGATATCGAGCACGACCACAAATTCGTCGCCACCTATGCGCGCCACCGTATCCGAACTGCGCACGCATTCCTTCAGACGCATGGCGATCGACTTGAGTACCTCATCGCCGATTGCGTGTCCGTACGAGTCGTTGATGGGCTTGAATCGATCCAGGTCCACCAGCAGGATCGCGACCATCGATAAATTGCGCCGCGCTCGCTCGATGGCTTGCGCAATGCGGTCATCCATCAGCGCGCGATTGGCGAGCCCCGTAAGGTTGTCGTGATAGGCGAGCTGGTGCAACGCCTGCTGGCTTTCCTGCAGGCGCGCATTGGAGTCGGCAAGTTCGCGCGTGCGCGCGGAGACGCGCCCTTCAAGCTCCTGCTCAGTGCGCTGCATCGTCTGGACGACTTCTTGGTGCGCGCCCAGGGCCTCCGCCTGCGCCTTTTCTTTTTCCCTGCGCATGTCGTTGATGCGATTGGCGAGCGCCGAGGACAACAGCAGCATTTCCAGTGCCGAGCCAATCTGCATAGCGTAGGAGGTCAGGTCGGTGGTGGGCAGCCAGCCGAAGTTGCGCAATCCGGTCACCGCCACGCCCAGCAGCAGCAGCGTCCATGCCACCAGAAAATAAGTCGCACCGGGACAGCGGCGCTTCCAGCACAGCACGCCGGCCGCGACCGCAATGGCCGAGAAAGTAATGCCGCCCAATGACACCATGACCGCCGCGAAACGATAGGGCAACACGAACGGCGCGACAGCGCAGATCGCGAACAGAACCACCCAGATCAGGATGATCCGGTCCAGTCCGGGCGCGATGCGCCGCGTTTCCAGGAAACTGCGGGTGAACATGGCGCCGAAAAAACCGGTGGCGGCCATCCCGGCGGGGAAGACGGCGTTTCCCCACACCGGCAAGTCCGGCCACAGAAACTGATTGGCCAAGCCGTTCAGCGAAGCCTGGCCGACGGCCATCGACAGCGCGAATGCCACGTATTCGATATAGCGGCGGTCGCGGATACTGAAATACAGCAACAGGTTGTAGGCCGCCAGCGCAATCAGCGCGCCGTAATACAAGGCCAGCAGCGTGTAGGTGCGTTGGTCGCTGCGGTGCAATTCCTCCGGTGTCCACAACGTTACCGGAAGCGTCAGGTTGCCGTCCGATACCACCCGGGTGTAGATGGTCTGCGTCTGTCCCGATGCGAACGACAGCGGAAATACCAGGTTGCGATGCTGGAACGGGCGCGCACCGAAACGCTGATGATCCCCCGCTTCGCTGCGGACATAGGCCCCGGATTCATCCGGCGCAAACACTTCAACGCTGTCCAGCGAAGGGTAAGCGATCTCCAGCAGCCATTTTCTCGGGGCATCCTGCGCGGGCAGGACCGAGAAACGCAGCCAGTAGGCGGAAGAGGAATAGCCGAGATTCAGGTCGGTTGCGACCTCCAGCTTGTGGAAGCGCGATGATGCCTCGGGGGAGGCCGCGTCTTCGCGCGTCAGCTTGCGGGACGGATCCTCGAGGACCTCCAGCTTGCCCGCCAGCGGAAGCTGCTGCTGACCGGAGCCGATGGCTATCGCAGCCTGGACTGGTATCGCCAGGACACTCGAGAGCAGAACGGCGACCAGAAGGTGGCAGGGCATGGGGTTTGGAACCCGAATATTGTTTGCGACGCGACCCGGCGCAATTCTAAGCGGATATTGGCCGTTCGTGGCAAGTCGAACTTGTCGGCCAAATGCCGTTAAACTTTGCAGCCATGAAAATTCGAGTGCTTTTACCCGGTCTTTGCCGGGGGACCTTGCTGTTGATGATTTCCCTGCACCTGGCCGGGATGCCCGCGCTGGCGGACGATGCGAAGGGCCAGGCCGTTGCCCGGCTGGCGGCGAGCCACGACCCCGAAATTCCGATCGCGATCGGCTGCGTGGTCATCAAACAGGCCGGACTGAAGGCGATCCGCGCGATGCTCGCCGACCGCGGGCTCGCCCGGGGGCTGGGTCCGGACTGGAATCCGGCGGCGCCCGAGTGGCAGGCCGCGGAAGGACAACTCGCGGAACTTGTCGACGATTTGATCGCCGTCAGGCTCGAAGACCCGGCCTGGTTTCGTGAAGGATTGGGCGGCGCGGCCGCCGACGTCCTGAACGCCGAAGAGGCGGACGAGATCGCCACGCACTTTGCTACCGAAGGCGGCGGCTAACAACGTGTCGTGGTCGAGCTGCTGCTGATCGGCGAAACCATGCTCGCCAACTACACCTTCACCGACCGGCTCGACTACCGCATCAAGGGGGCGGAACGCGAGATCGCGCATCTGCAGGAGGTCTGGTGGGCGCGCGAGCCGTTCCGGGTGCGGGACTTTACGCGCTATCCGGATGTGATCCGCTTCGCTGGGGAGGATCCGGGCATCAAGTACACCAAGATGCTGGCCATCCAGGGCATCGAGGTCATCACCCAGCGCATCGACCGTACCGCCGCCGAAGCCGTGCAAGCAGTGCAGGCGGGCGATGTCGAACCGTATGTCGAAGCCTACCGCCGGCGAAAACCGGAGTCCAGATAAGGAGCCGCTGAGTTGTGCGGTTACTGACCCGCCGGCGTACTCGATGTTTGCCTGCCGGCGGATCTCGCGGCGAGTTTCTGCGTGTAAACTGCGCCCTGCGTTTTTATCGGGAGCAACACCATGCCGGTCATGCCATTCCACCTCGCGTTTCCCGTCACCAGCCTGGACAAGGCGCGCGCTTTTTACGGCGGATTGCTCGGCTGTCCGGAGGGGCGGTCATCCCCGGAGTGGGTCGATTTCGATTTCCACGGCCACCAGATCGTTGCGCATCTTTCGCCGGATGGCGGCCCTCGGGACACCAACCTGGTCGACGGCGACAATGTACCGGTGCGTCACTTCGGACTGGTGCTGCCGATGAATGCCTGGCAGAAACTCGCCGACAGGCTCAAAGCGGCCGGCATCGAGTTCATCATCGAGCCGCACATCCGCTTCAAGGGTCAGGCTGGCGAACAGGCGACGATGTTTTTCCTCGATCCCTGCGGCAACGCGATCGAGTTCAAGTCGTTCGAAAATCCGGCCATGCTGTTCGCGAAATGACATTTGCGAGGCCAGCACTTTTTATTTAGGCGGATTCGCAACCTTACATCGTCTCCCGCATCGGTTGTTTCCCTGGCGCAGGAATGCACCGTACCTGTGCATCTATCCGACGCCTTGTGCGCCGGTGGTGCATACTCCCACCCCGGATTGCCGGGGGTGATTCCGGCTCTTCGCCGCAAACCCGCCGCCGGCGCGGACTTCGCCTTGGTCGGCAATCTTCAAAAGTCCACGCACCGCATCGACGCGTGCGCACGCTTTTTGCGGCTGTCGATGCGATACAGGGCGATTCCATCCATGGAGAAAAGATGCAAGCCGGCGTCACGAAAATAGGGGCAGCAGTCGCGATCGCAGAGGAACGGTCCGCGCCAGCCAAGGAAACGCTGAAGAGGGAATTTCTCGACAGCCTGTTCTATATGCAAGGCAAATTCCCCGCGCTCGCCACCCGGCGCGACTACTACATGGCGCTCGCTTACATGGTGCGCGATCAACTGCTGCATCGCTGGGTCAGCACCGCCGAAGCTTACACGCGGCAGCAATCGCGCACCGTCGCCTATCTCTCCGCCGAATTCCTGATGGGCCCCCATCTGGGCAACAATCTCGTCAATCTCGGCATCTACGGACAAGTGGAGCAGGCGGTCGCCGAACTGGGTCTGGACCTCGACGAATTGTTGCAGCAGGAAGAGGAACCCGGGCTGGGCAATGGCGGTCTCGGCCGGCTGGCGGCTTGCTTCCTCGATTCGATGGCCACACTCGAGATTCCGACGATGGGCTACGGCATCCGTTACGAGTTCGGCATTTTCGAGCAGGAAATCGTCGACGGCAGCCAGGTGGAAAAGACCGACAAATGGTTGCGCTTCGGCACGCCGTGGGACATTCCGCGGCCGGAGTGGGCGGTGGAGATCAGGCTCGGCGGACGCACCGAGTCGTACGTCGACGAGCAAGGCCGTTTCCGTTCTCGCTGGCTGCCTTCGCAGACCGTGATCGGCATCCCTTACGACACCCCCATCCTCGGCTATCACACCAACACCGCCAACACGCTGCGGCTGTGGCGCGCCGAAGCGCCCGAATCCTTCGATTTCGCCGTGTTCAACCGCGGCGACTATTACGGCGCCGTCGACCGCAAGATCGTCTCGGAAAACATTACGAAAGTGCTCTATCCGAACGACGAAGCGGTGAAGGGCAAGGAACTGCGGCTCGAACAGCAGTATTTCTTTGTCTCCTGCTCGCTGCAGGACATGCTGCGCATCATGCGCGGACAGAAGATTCCTCTGGAGCGATTTCACGAAAAATTCGCGGTGCAGTTGAACGACACCCATCCGGCGATCGCCGTGGCCGAACTCATGCGCTTGCTGGTGGACGAGAACGGCATGGAATGGAACCAGGCCTGGACGGTGACACGCAAGACCTTTGCGTATACCAACCACACCTTGCTGCCGGAAGCGCTGGAACGCTGGCCGCTCGGATTGTTCGGCAAGCTGCTGCCGCGGCATCTCGAGATCATCTATGAAATCAACGCGCGTTTTCTCGACGAAGCCCGCATCTGTTTCTTCGGCGACGACGCGCGCATTGCGCGCTTGTCCCTCATCGACGAAAGCGGCGAGCGTTATGTGCGCATGGCGAATCTCGCCTGCGTCGGCAGCCATGCGATCAATGGCGTGGCCGATCTGCATTCCGAGCTGCTGAAACAGGACGTACTGGCCGACTTCCATGCGCTGTGGCCGGAAAAGTTCAGCAACAAGACCAACGGCGTCACGCCACGCCGCTGGATGGCGCTGTCCAATCCGAAGCTCGCGCAACTGATCACCGACACGATCGGTGAGAGCTGGGTCAAGGATCTCGGCAGACTCCGGGAACTCGAGCCCCTTGCCGGCGACAGCGGATTCCGCGGGCTGTGGCGCGACATCAAGCACGATAACAAACGCCAGTTCGCCGCATTGGTGCAGGGCAAGACCGGCATCGTGGTCGACCCCGATTCGATGTTCGACGTGCAGGTCAAGCGCATCCACGAATACAAGCGCCAGCACCTGAATGTTCTGAACGTCATCGCGCACTACCTGAGATTGAAGACCGGCCGCGCCGGCGATGGGCCGCCGCGCACGTTCGTCTTCGGCGGAAAGGCGGCGCCGGGCTATTTCATGGCGAAACTGATCATCCGACTGATCAACGCGGTGGGAGACGTGCTGAATCGCGACCCGGCAGTGCGTGACCGCATGCGGGTGGTGTTCCTGCCGAATTTCAATGTCAGCAGCGGCCAGCGTGTCTATCCGGCGGCGGACCTGTCCGAGCAGATCTCGACGGCCGGCAAGGAAGCGTCCGGCACCGGCAACATGAAGTTCCAGATGAACGGGGCGCTCACCGTCGGTACGCTGGATGGCGCCAATATCGAGATCCGCCAGGAAGTGGGCGCGGAAAACTTTTTTCTGTTCGGCTTGACTGCGCCGGAGGTCGCGCAGTTGTGGGCCGGCGGTTACCGTCCGTCGGAGCGCTACGAGGCCGATGCCGAATTGCGCGAAGTCATCGACCTGATTCGCACGGGATTCTTCTCGCGCGGCGACGCGGAGCTGTTTCGTCCGCTGGTCGACAATCTGCTGCTGCACGATCCCTACCTCGTGCTCGCAGACTTCCGCTCGTATGTCGACTGCCAGCACGAGGCGGGGCTCGCCTATGCCGACCGCGAGCGCTGGTCGCACATGTCCATCCTGAACACGGCGCGCTCCGGAAAATTCTCTTCCGACCGCACGATCCGCGAATATTGCGAGCAGATCTGGCACGCCAAACAGGTGCCGATCAAGATGCTCTCGCGCGACGATGTGAAGGGGAAATTCCTGCAGTAGCGGGTTCTACCTTAACAAGGCACTAACCGCAAAGGCGCGAAGGCGCAAAGGAAACGCAAAGAAAAGCAGGGGACACTTAATGAAGTGCGTGGGTTGATCGCTGGTCAGTCCGTCATGGCGACAGAATTGGAAAATGCATAACGGAAGTCGTTCCAAACGCTGTCAAATTTCTGAAGGATGGCAGACCAACTCCCGAAATCCTTCCTTTCGCCTTCCTTTGCGCCTTCGCGCCTTTGCGGTTCACGCCTATCAGCTTTACTGCTTGATCTGGTCGGAAGCGGCGAAGGCTTCGCGCAGAGCCGCGACGCCGAAACCGGGTTTGCGCGCGGCGTCGAGAATGACTTTCTCGCGGCGGGCCATCAGATCGATCGCCGCCGGCAGCTTGTCCAGTACGTCGCGTGGAATGATGATCGCACCGTGCCGGTCGGCGTGCACTATGTCGCCATTGCCTACCGCCAGGCCCAGCACTTCCACCGGCTTGCCGACATCGACGACCTGCACCCAGGCATGACTGGGCGACAGCGTCGCGGCGAAGCACTGGAACTGCGGGTGCATCGCGTCGAGGTCGCGCATCGATCCGTTGGTCAGCGACCCCACGCAACCCAGTCCCCAATGGACATGGGTATTGACTTCTCCCCAGAACGCCCCGAGTCCCGGCTGGCTGTCGATGTCCTGAATTACCGCGATCGTCGGCTGCTCTCCCTGCGCCACATAGTCGTAATAGGCGATCTGGTTTTTTCTGCGCACCGCGGGGTCATACGGCGTGGAGCAGCGGATGGTTGCAGTTCTGGCGAACCCGACGATGGCCGGCAGTTTCGGAAACGCGCACAGGTAGGTTTGCTGCGTAAAACCGCTGGTGGAGCGTTTTCCCTGCGCGATCTCCAGCGCGTTGGCGATGGTAGGGGTGTCGAACCGGCGCAGATGCGCAAAAAGGGAAGGTGTGTCCATTTGGATTGAATTCTCACGAAACGGGCTATTCGGCCTCGCCAGTTTATTACAAACAGTTTGGTTTATAGTGCGGCCAGCGGAATTGCCGCTTGGCACGCGACCGGGCGCCGAGAGATCGACCTCCGGGTCAGTGGCCCGCGGCAGGACCATGTCGACGGTTAACGGTTTTGCCCTCAAGAGTGGAGGCCTCATGCCGCTTCTCAACAATTACCTGGTCGACCAGCTTCTGGTTCCGGTCGTTTTCCTGTTCTTTCTGGTTTCGGGCATTTTCGGCGTCGGCATGGGAATCGGATTGATCGTTTTCCGGGTCCGGGTTTTCCGTCTGTTCGGTCCGATGAATCGCTGGGTCTCGGCGCGGAAGAAGCTCGAGCCGATGGAAGCGCGGCATGAAATCGAACCGTTCGTCTACAAGTACCGGCGCTGGTTCGGCGCCCTCTTCATCATCGGCGGGACATTCTCGATAGTCATGCTGGTGGTGAAGGTAGACGCCGCCGCCGTGGCTTCGGTATTTGGCGCCAGGCGTTTTTCTGTCATCGGACACTGGGGCATTCAAAGCCTTGCAACGTTGCTAATCGTCGGCAGCGTACTGGCGATAGCGATCGGCATCATTCTCGGATTTTTTCCGCGAGCGCTCGGCGCTCTCGAAATGCGCGCAAACCGCTGGTATTCGTCGCGGCAGATCGCCAAAGGCGCCGATAAAATGCACGTGCCGCTCGATCGCTGGTTCGAGTCCTCTCCGCGTACCGCCGGCTGGATCCTTGCGGTCGCGGCATTGATCCTGTCCATCAATTCGGCGATCGTTCTGCTCGGTCACCGCTGATTTCGCTCTAGTATGGCCGGGGCGTCTAATAGGGCTCGGGCGTTCAATAAGATCGTGGCAGGCCGAGCACCTTCTCGGCGATGAAACAGAGAATGAGTTGCGGGCTGACCGGCGCGAGCCGCGGGATCATCGCTTCCCGCAGGTAACGTTCGATGTGGTACTCCTTCGCATAGCCCATGCCGCCGTGCGTCAGCATTGCCTGCTCGCAGGAATGGAAGCAGGCTTCCGCGGCCAGATATTTCGCCCCATTCGATTCCGCCCCGCATGGTTCACCGCGGTCATGCAGCGACGCCGCCTTGAACACCATCAGATTCGCGGCTTCCAGTTCCATCCAGCAGCGCGCCAACGGGTGCTGGATGGCCTGGTTCTGGCCGATCGGCCGATCGAAGACCACGCGCTCCTTCGCATAGGCGACCGCGCGCCGCAGTGCGGCGCGGCCCAGGCCGATCGCTTCGGCTGCGATCAGGATGCGCTCGGGGTTCAGCCCGTGCAGGATGTAATCGAAACCCTTGCCTTCCTCGCCGACGCGATCGTCCGCCGGCACCGGCAGGTCCTCGATGAACAGCAGGTTCGAGTCGACGGCCTTGCGCCCCATCTTGTCGATCTCGCGCGCCTCGACGAAGCGCCGGTCCAGATCGGTATAGAACAGCGACAGGCCGTCGGTCGGCTTCCCGCTGGTTACGGCGGTGCGCGCCAGCACCAGCATCTTGTCCGCGACCTGCGCGGTGGAAATCCAGATTTTCTGTCCGCGCAGAATATAGTGCTCGCCGTCGCGGCGCGCCGTGGTCGCGATCTTCGCGGTATTGAGTCCCGCATTGGGTTCCGTCACGGCGAAGCAGGCTTTCTGCTCGCCTCGGATCAGTGCCGGCAACCAGCGGCTCTTCTGCTGTTCGGTTCCGAACACCACCACGGGATTGAGGCCGAAGATGTTCATGTGCACGGCCGACGCGCCGGAAAAGCCGGCACCCGATTCGCTGATGGCCTGCATCATCAGCGCAGCTTCGGTGATGCCCAGTCCGGCGCCGCCGTACTGCTGCGGCATCGCGACGCCGAGCCAGCCAGCCTCGGCGACCGCACGGTAAAAGTCCTCCGGAAAACCGCCGTTGCGGTCGCGCTCCAGCCAGTACTGCGCGTCAAATTTCCTGCACAGCTTCGCAATTGCGTCTGTGATGGCCAGTTGTTCGGAAGTAAAAGAAAAATCCATCGAGGTGGCGGCTAGTGGACCCTGAACAGGGGCTGCTTCCAATCGAAAGACTCACCACGAAGAAACGAAGAGCACGAAGATTCACGAAGAGAACCTACTATCTGATCTCGCATTTCTTCGTGTTCCTTTGTGTTCTTCGTTTCTTCGTGGTGAGATTTGTGGTTCTCGAGTTTTCTCCGTTGCATAAACTTGACCATCACATCAATTTTGTGACGCCCTTTCTTGCCAGTTCCGCAATTTCACCATCGCTGTAACCCGCCTCGCGCAACACTTCGGCGGAGTGTTCGCCGAGTCGCGGCGCGTGCCGCGGCGAACCCGGCTGCGATTCCGACCAGTTCGTGGGCGTGCGCATCGCGCGGAGCCGCCCTTCGCTTGGATGATCTTCGGTCACGAAAAATCCGCTCTGCGAAAGGTGAGGATCGTTCACCACGTCTTCGATCGAGTTCATGCGCGCGACCGGAATGTCGATGCTTTCCAGCAATGCCATCCACTCCGCGGTGGTGCGCGTCCTGAACAAGTCGGCCAGAAACGCGTAGATGTCGCGGATATTCGCCGCGCGATTTGCCTGCGTGGCGTAGCGCGGGTCCTGCATCAGTTCCGGGCGACCGATGGCGCCGAGGAAACTCTTCCATTGCCTGTCGTTGTAGACCAGCACGCACAGGTAACCGTCGCTGGTCGGATACGGCCGCCGCGCGAGCAGGCGCTGGTAGCCGCCGGCACCATCCGGCGGATCCCATGAAAATCCGGCGAGATGATCGCCAAGCACGAAGTGCGCGACGGATTCGAACATCGGCACTTCGATCGACTGGCCGCGGCCAGTGCGGCTGCGCTGGAACAGCGCCGCGGTGACGGTGTAGACCGCGTGGAGGCCGGTCAGCCGGTCGGCGAGGTTCACCGGCGCGTAGTTCGGATTCGCGCCGGTCTGCGACACCAGCCAGGGCACGCCCGAGATGCCCTGGATCAGATCATCGTAAGCCGCCTTTGCCGCGTACGGACCTTTCTGCGAATAGCCGTAAGCGCCGACGTAAAGGATGCGCGGATTCAGCTTGCCGACTTCCTCGTAGGAAAGTCCGAGGCGGGCCATTGCCTGCGGGCGCACGTTGTAGATCAGCACATCGGCATCCGCAATCAGGCGCAGCAGCGCCGCGCGACCTTCCGGTTTTTTCAGATCGAGCACGATGCCGCGCTTGCCGCGGTTCAGGCCGAGAAACATGTAGCCCATGCCCGGATTCTTCATCGGACCGGGATGGCGCATGTTATCGCCTTCGTGGGATTCGATTTTGATGACGTCGGCGCCGAGTTCGGCGAGGATCTGGGTCGCGTACGGACCCATGACGACGGTGGTGAGGTCGAGAACCTTCACCCCTTCCAATGGACCTGGCATTTGCGTGGTGTTATTCGGGTTGGATTTTTGCGGCGCGAATGAGTTTACCCCAGGTATCGAGCTGCTCGCGCACGTAGCGGCCGAACGCAACCGAATCCAGCGGGTCCACTTCGAATCCGATCGCGGCGAGTCGGTCCTTTACGTCGGATTGCGCGAGACTGGCCAGGGTTTCGTGCACCAGCCGAGCCACGATCGGCTGCGGTGTGCCGGCCGGGGCGAACAGCCCGTTCCATGAGGTCATGTCGAAACCCTTCAACGTCTCCGCGATGGGCGGCACGCCGGGGAGCAGGGCCGAGCGTTTTGCGGTCGTGACTGCCAGCACCCTGAGCTTGCCGGTCCTGACCTGCGGCATCGCGGTGGCGAAGTCGGCGACCATGAGCTGCAGCCGTCCCGCGACCAGGTCGAGAATCGCCTGCGGGCTCGCCTTGTAGCCGACGCCGACGAGTTCCGTATGAGCCATCGCGTTGATGGTTTCCGCGCCGACGAGCGAAGCAGTGCTTGCCGTGCCATAGGAAAGCTGCCCGGGATGCGCGATGGCGTAGGCGATGAGTTCCCTGGTATTGCCGACCGGCAGATCGGGGTTCACCACCAGCATGAATGCAAGCGTGCCGACGCGCGCGATCGGCTCGAAATCCTTGACCGGATCGTAGGGGAGGCTTTTGTAAAGATGCGGATTCGCACTGTGCGTCGAATTCGTGGTCATGAACAGCGTATAGCCATCGGCCGGGCTTTGCGAAACCAGCATGGCGGCGATCTGCCCATTGGCGCCGGCGCGATTGTCGACGATCACGCTTTGCCCGAGGCGTTGCGACAATGCTTGCGCCAGGATCCGGCCCGCGGCATCGGTGGCGCTGCCCGCGGCAAACGGGATGACCAGCCGGATCGGCTTGGAAGGATATTTCTCGGCGGCGAACAGGGACGGAATGCACCCCACCCAGGTTGCGAAAACCAGCGCGGCGATCCGCGACCCGATGTCCCGTCGTGCGTGCGGCATCGGTCAGCGCCTCACCTTGTCCGGGTCTTCGCCGTACGGCGGCGAATAGATCACCAACACTTTCGCGGGCTGATCGCCGATGGCGGTAAAGACATGCGGCATATCCGGCGGAAAGAAGCAGCAGTCGCCGGGTTCCATCTCGCAGGTCTCCCCGCCGACCTCGGCGCGAGCCCGGCCCTCAAGGAGGTAGCACACCTGTTCGATCCCGGGATGCGAGTGCGGCAACGCGCCGCGACCCTTCTCGATCATCCCCAGCACGACTTCGACCTGCCGGGCGCCGACATTCTCCTGGCCGATCAGCCGGCGGTTCACGGTGCCGGTGTGGTTCGCCGGACTGTAGGGCTTCACATCGGTTGCGAGGACAAAGTAGCGCGAGCGCGCGAAAGTCGGCATATGAGTCTCCCGTCAGACGGCTTCCCAGCGCTGGCTGCGCTCGGAACGGAACAGCGCATCGATCACGCGCATGCCGTGGATCGCGTTCTCGATGCCGTAAGGCAAACTGATCTCGCCGCGCACCGCGCGCGAAAACGCTTCACCCTGCAACATGTACTGGTCGCTTTCCGGCAAAATCTCCGTGCGAATACCTGCGCCGGCCAGCGATGAACCGTCGTCGATGAACAGGGTGGTCTTTGCGCCCTGCGGCGCATTCACCGGTATCTGGATTTCGATGCGGCCCTTGGTCCCGCACAAGTGCACGCGCTGATAAGGCGCGCATTGCGTCGACACCGTGAAGTCGAGATGGCGGCCGGAGCCGAAATCCACCAGCGCACTGGTCAGCCGGTCCGTACGGAAATCCGGATCGCGATCGATCAGCGCAATGCCCCGCTGCGGTTCGGCTTCAAAGAAGAAGCGGCCGGCCGTGATCGGATAACAGCCGATGTCGTAGAGTGCGCCGCCGCCGATATCCGCCTTGTTGCGGATGTTCGCGGGGTCGGAATTGGAATAGCAGAACAAAAACTGGACGGCACGCAATGGTCCGATGTCGCCGCTACGCACCAGCTCACGCGCCCGCAGCCACTGCGGGTGGAAGCGCACCATGAAGGCCTCCATGATCAGCACTTTTCCCGCGGCCGCTTGCAACTGCCGTGCCTCCTGCGCGTTCAGCGCGATCGGTTTTTCGCACAACACATGTTTACCGGCAGCCGCGGCCTGCAACGTCAGCGGGACATGCAGATGGTTGGGCAGCGGATTGTAGATCGCCTCGATTTCCGGATCAGCCAGCAATTCCTCGTACGTTCCGTAAGCCTTCGGGATGCCGAGCGCACTGGCCGCCCTGCGTGCCGAATCGGCCGATCGCGATGCGATGGCCCGAATATCGCAACAGGCACTTTTCTGCATTCCGGGCAGCACGCGTTGCAGTCCGATCTTCGCCGTGCTCAGCACGCCCCAGACGACTTTTTTCATCATCTCTCCCGAGTGCGAAATTTCCCGAGAGTGTACCTTGGACGGGGCTCATTCTCGAAGAACGGACAAACCAGGGATATCCGCAGCATTTCTGCTGTCGAAGTAATCGACCGCCCACCCGAAAGGCGGTGTAGTGTGGTGTACCCGCCCGGAACCGGGACAACCCATCAGGCCGGGTCAACGGCAGGTACCACCCTCGACGAAGCGCAATCCATGCGGCATCCCAGAAAACCGAAACCTTTGGCAGTCTGTACCGTTTGCCGTGCAGTGATCGACCCCAAGCAAAGTGTCAATCAGCGTTGCAGTAAAACAGTGAACGGCAGGCGGTGCGCAGGGACTTTCCGCAGCGACTTGTCGTTCGTCTGGGATCTCTGTCGGGGTTGTGAAGGGACCGGCTGGCTCGGAAGTCAGGTTTGCCCCGATTGCTTTGGCCATGGCTGGCGATTGTTCGGAGGTTAGCGCAGAGCAGATCCCTGTATTACAGATCCCCCTGCGATTCAATAAACCGCCACGCCCCTGATGCGTGGGATGCCGGCCGCCAGCCTGTTCTGCTATCGTTGCCATCCTTGCTCCCGGGCACACGGCCCGGGGCAACTATGGGGAGAGGCAATGCAGCGACTGACGAACCCGGCCAAAGAACGCCTGGACAAAGGGGAGCTTGCAATCGGGATGGGCGTGCGCGGCCTGCGCGGTGTGGAGGTCGCGCGCCTGATGAAGTCCGCCGGGTTCGACTGGCTGTTCATCGATCTGGAGCATGGGTCGGCTTCGGTCGAGACTGCTTATCAGATATCGGTGGCCGCGCTGGATGCGGGTATCGCACCGCTCGTGCGCGTTCCCGCGGGAGAACTGGCACTCGGCGCCCGCTGCCTCGACGGCGGGGCGCTGGGCGTCGTCATCCCCCATGTCGATACCCCGGAACAGGCGCGCGCGATGGTCGATGCGTTCCGCTTTCCGCCGCTGGGACATCGCTCGATCGGCGGCGCCTATCCGCATTTCGGTTTTGCTTCGCGCCCGGTTGACGAAGTGGTCGGCGGCCTCGACAACGCGACGCTGGTGGTCGCGATGATCGAAACGCCGCGCGCGGTCGAAAACGCCGATCGGATCGCCGCCGTTCCGGGCCTGGATGTTCTTCTCATCGGCACCAACGATCTCTGCCTCGAGATGGGCATCCCCGGCCAGTTGGACCACGAGCGCGTGAAAGCCGCCTTTGACGCGGTGCTGAGCGCGTGCAAAAAGCACGGCAAGATCCCGGCGCTCGGCGGCATCTACGGCAGGGAACTGCTCACGCGTTATCTCGGCCTCGGATTTCGCATGGTGCTGGCCGGCAACGACATCAGCCTGCTGCACAGCGCCGCGCAGGAACAGGCGAAGTTCGTGCGTGGACTTGGTGGAGCGCCGCGGCAATGAATGCGTTGCACACCTGGCTGACCCTGCGCGGGCAGGGCTTCTCCGAGCGGCTGAATGCCTGGGTGCGTGTATTCCGGTTCGCCGTGACCGCTCTCATCGGTGTGCTGTCGCCGTCCACGTACAACAAGGCGACGCGGCTGGTCGTCCAGAAGCAGATCTATTTCACCGCCTGGGAGATCCTGCCCGGTTTCGCCGCGTTCGCGGCGCTGTTCAGTTTTCTGATCATCGAAATCGTCGGCACGACTGCGCGCAAGTACGGTTTGTACGAATATGCGCTCGAACTGATCGTGCGCATCCTGGTGATCGAGATCCTGCCGCTGATGACCGCGCTGTTCATCGCGCTGCGCACTGGCGCCGCGATCAATACCGAGGTCGCCCTGATGAAAATTCAGAACGAGCTCGATGCCCTGCAGCGCATCGGCATCGACCCGATGCGCCTCGAACTGCTGCCGCGCGTGGTGGGCGGCACGATATCGGTACTGGCACTGACCGCGGTCAACATCGTCGTCGCGCTGTGGCTGACGAACCTGTTGATCGTCGATTTCCATCCCTGGACTCTGACCACCAGCGATTTCACCCGCATGATCGGCAAGGTGCTGGATATGCCGGCGCTCCTCGTGCTGTGGGCGAAGACGCTTGCCTTCGGGTTCGCCGTGACGGTGATCCCGATTTCCGAAGGCCTGAACACGCCGCAGAAACTGTTCTATGCACCGATCGCGGTATTGCGCGGCATGGTCCGGCTGTTTTTCGCGCTGATGCTGATCGAGGCCGCGGCTCTCGCCATCGTCTACGTATGATCCTATGAACGAGTCAAGCGAAAAATCCGCCGCGAAAAAGCGGGTGGTGCTGCTGGCGGGAGATGCCGAGCGCCGGCGGTACATCGAGGACAATCCGCAGGCCGCGCTGGTGTCGGACAGTCTGCCACTGCGCGCCAATCTGTCGGTGCTCGAGAACATAACCGTGGTGCTGCAGTTTCGAACCAACACTTATATCGGCGAAGCCAACGACATTGCATGGAAGCTGCTGACGCAGGTCGGGCATACCGATTGCGCCGAGCAGCGCGACCCCGATCTAACCTACGAGGAGCGCTTCGTCGCCAAGTTACTGCGAGCGATCGTGTTGTCTCCGCCTATAATCCTGATCGACCGGCCGGCGCAACTCCTGCCGGACACCAACTATCCTTTCTTTCTCAATCGCGTGCTACTCGCGCTCGAAGGCCGCTTCGAGCAGTGCTGTATCCTGGATTACGCATGGAACGCCCCTCTGTACAACAGCCGCGCGTAAAGCATCTCGGCGTCAAGGTCGGGGCGGTGCTGACCCTGATCCCGGTCATCGCGATTGGGCTGTTGCTCTACTCGCTCTACGCGCGCGGCGTGTTCGAGCGCACCCAGGCGCTGACGCTGATCGCCCCGGACGCGGAAGGGGTGGTGGTGGGAATGCCGATCATGTTCTCCGGGTTTCCGATCGGCCAGGTTTCCAGCATGGCGCTGGACGAACTCGGCCGCGTGCGCATCGAAGTGCACATCAAGGAGAAGGACGCGCGCTGGCTGCGCATCAGCAGCGTGTTCTCGCTGGAAAAGCAGCTCCTCGGCGGCGCGAAGATCCGCGCTGTTTCCGCCAGGCTGCAGGATCCGGAGCTGCCGGCAGGTTCGGAGCGTGTTCTGATCAGCAAAGACGCTGCGCAGGATATCCCGCAGGTCATCGCCCGCGCCAACAGCATCCTGCAGAACGTGGACGAAATCATCCGACCCGATTCGGGTTTCAACCAGACGCTGGCCAATCTGAAATCAGTCACCGAGCGCATGGCCGGCGAGTACGGCGTGCTCGGCGGCGTGACCGGCAGTCCGGAGCAGGCTAAAAAGGTGCTCGATACCGTTGACAGCGTGAATGCGCTGCTCGCGTCGCTGAAGGGCGTGACTACCCGCGCGGACGGCATGCTGGCGAAGACCGACGACAAGATGTTCGGTCAAGGCGGAGTGATGGACGAGGCGAAAAAATCCATAGCGCAGTTGAACACCATTCTCGCCGAGGCGCGCGAAAGCCTGAAGAAAGCCGATGCCGTACTTGCCATTGCGCAGGCCAGCACCACTGAAATCAAGAGCGCGGCCACCAATGTCAAAGATGCCACCACCGATCTTGGTGCGCTGCGCGTGGAGGTGGACGACAGCATTCGCAAGGTCAACGGGCTGATCGACGAAATCAACCGCAAGTGGCCATTTGCGCGCAAGACGGAGATCAAGCTGCCGTGAGGGGCGTGCTTCTTTCGACAGTACTGTCGCTGGCGGCATGTGCCGGCGGGCCGATGCCGCCGGAATGGCAATCGCAATCTCACGCCTCCCTCGAACGATTCAGGCAGCAATATCTCGACGGCAATTCGCGGCTGGCGGAGCGCAGTTTTACGGACGCGAAAGCCGCCGTCGCGGCCACCGGCAGGCCCGAGCTCGCGGCACGCGCGGAACTGGTGCGCTGCGCGCTGGCAACGGCAGCGCTGGATATCGGTGCATGCGCGGATTTCGATTCGATGCGAAATGAGGCGACTGCGGATGATCGGGCCTATGGCTCATTCCTCAGCGGTCAGTGGCGCGCGCAGGATGTGGCGAGGCTGCCATCGCAGTATCGCACTGTCGCTTCGGCCCGCGACGAAGCCGCCCGCAATAAGGCAATGCAACAGATCGCCGACCCGGTTTCGCGCCTGGTAGCGGCGGGGGCTTTGTTCCGACTTGCGCAGTTGTCGCCGGAAGGACTCGGCACGGCCGTCGACACGGCTTCGGCACAGGGCTATCGCCGGCCGCTGCTGGCTTACCTCAACGTTCAAGCCAAACGCGCTGAAGCGGCCGGTGATTCCGCGACGCTGCAGTCGATTCGAAAGCGCATCGACCTAGTTTACCAGTCCCTGCAAACAGCGAAGTGATGCGAGTATTCGAGACGGGGGAAGCGATGCGCGTTCGCCGAACGCAGCCGCCGCGGGAATGAATTGGCGCGGATTGTCGATCGGATGGTCGTTTTGCGGCTATCTGGCGGTCGTGATTGCGACCGCCGCACTTCTGCATTACCTGCGCCGGATGCCGCGCTTTTTCAGCCTGATTTCCCTTCCCGGCACCGTCGGGCATGAGCTGCTGCATTTTCTGGTCGGCACGCTTACCCTGGCCAAGCCCGTGAAAGTTTCACTGATTCCGAAATTCCATCGCGACGGCTCGGCCACGCTCGGCTACGTGATGTTTTCCAATATCCGCTGGTACAACGCGCTCTGGGTGGGCTTCGCGCCATTGCTGGCACTACCTGCGGCAATTTGGCTCGTGTATTACCGTTCGGCCCAGATTCCTCCGCTGTCGTTGCGGGAACTCGCCTGGAGTTACGTTGCGGCGAGCCTCACGGTTTCCTGCGTGCCATCGAAAGCGGATGTCGGGATCGTGTTATCCAAACCCGCCGGATTGATCGTCTATCTGGGCAGCGCAGCGATCCTGTGCTGGATCTGGCTGAAGATGTTTAGCTGATCCGGAAACTGTTGCAATATTTTTTCGGTGGGGACTGCTTTGCAAATTCGAACTCGTTGCATTCCCGGCGTTCAAGCCGAAGAGATCCGGTGTCAGTCATGTTGCGTTCATTGTTGCGATGATCAGAGAACGTCGCCGTCAGGCGACACATTTTGTTTGAACCGGATTGCATCGGACGGGACTAAAGTAGTGTCGTGGTCCACGACTTCGGCATTCACGACATTCGCTTCGCAGCTTCTCGAAGTTGAAAATCGTCGTGCATCCTGATGACATTCGAAGATGCAAAAAGGAGAGAGATGATGAGCAAGCTACTTACCATGTTGACCGCTGCTGCCCTGGCTTTGACGCTGAGCGGATTCGCCGCTGCCGCCGACAAGGATCAGAACAGCCAGCAACCGCAAGCCCAGCAACCCGCGGATCCGGCCGCGGGTGGCGCAACCGCTTCCCAGCGCGACCAGGAATATCTGGCGGCCCTTAAGAAGTGCGAGCCCCTGACCGGCACCGACAAGACCAAGTGTGTCGATGCGGCCAGGAAGAAATACGGTCAGATGTAATCGCGACGCCCAGGTATGCGTTCGAATCGACGGGCACCGATCGGTGCCCGTTGTTTTTTGCAGGCGGGGTTTGGTTTGGCTCCTCCCGCATTGTCCTGGTTCCCGACCCCTGGAGTTATGGCCTTTCCATCCTGCACGTCGTCGGCATCACCGTGTCGGCCGGTTCGATGCGGATGTCGGTCTTCCACCCATAGCCGGTGCCTTCGGCGTCGATCTTTACGTCCTTGCCGCCGGCCTTGGTGAAGGTGGCGATGTAGATCGGCTGCATGAGCTGATGATCGTCGGCGCGCATCCAGACCTCGCCGGTGTCGCTTTGGTATTTCATGCCTTCGATCGCCTTGGCGACTTTCAGCGGATCGATGGATTTGGCGTCGTTCATCGCCTTGGCCAGCATTTCCAGTTCGGTCTTGGTGGTGTTGTAGTAGAAGTCGCCATTGTATTTCTTGCGAAAATCCAGGGCGAATTTCTCTATCTTGTTGCCGGCTATGTTGGCGTGCCAGGTGAAGACCTGCCGTACGTGGTCGGCGCCCGCGGCGCCGACAGAAGTGGGGGCGCCCGCGTTATGTGCGTTGAGCGTGTAGTAGGTCACGCCCAATCCGGAGTCCTTGCTTGACTTGATCAGCAGCGTGTAGTCGGGGCCCCAGTTGCCGGTGATGACAGCTTGCGCGTCCGAGGCCTTGATCTTGGCGATGTAGGGCGAGAAGTCCTTGATCTTGCCCAGTGGGTGAAGATCGTCGCCGACGATCTCGATGTCGGGCCGCTTTTTCGCGAGCATCTCGCGAGCCGCCTTGCTGATGGCCTGGCCGAAAGCGTAGTCCTGGTTGAGCAGATAGACCCGCTTGATGTCCTTCTGGAGGGCGATGTAGTTGGTGATGGCATCGAGCTTCATGTCCACGTGCGCATCGAAGCGGAAATGCCAGAAATTGCATTTGTCGTTGGTCAGTGCCGGATCCTGCGCCGCAAAATTGAAATAGAGCACTGACCCGTCCGGGTTGCGGGCATTGTGTTTCGACAGGGCTTCCGAGAGTGCGTGGGCGACATTGGAGCCCGCGCCCTGGGTCAGATAGCGGATGCCGGAATCCGTGATCTGCTTGAGCAGCAGCACGCTTTCCTGCGGGCTCGATTTGTTGTCGAAGTGCACGATTTCGAATCGGGTGCCGCCCAGTACGCCCCCCTTGGCATTGATTTCCGCCGCCGCCGCATCGAGGTGCCTGCCGACGCTCTCGCCGATCAGTGCGAAAGGCCCGCTCATGGGGTCGATGTGGGCGATTTTGATGGGTTCGGCGGCATAAGCCGCGGCGCTCAGCCACAGGCATGCCATGACGGTTGCAACAGTCGATTTGAAATTCATGATTTCCTCCTGGCTTTCGACTCTAACCTCTAACCTTTCCGCCGTTTCATCGCGGCGTCTCTCCGAGTACCGTACATCTGCGAATCACCCGCCGCTGCACCGCGGGGTCGTAAGAAGTCGCGCGATGCAGAACACAGCGATTGTCCCAGACGATGAGTTCGCCCGGCGACCAATGATGCTCGTAGGACAGATCGGCATGGATCGCCAGCGCATTGAGTTCCTCGATCAGCGCGCGTCCGTCGTCATAATTCATCCCCAGCACGTACTCGGCATGGTCGCCCAGGAACAGGCATTTGCGCCCGGTATCCGGGTGCGTGCGCACGATCGGATGATCGACCGGGGGCACCGCGTTTCGCTGTGCCTCGGTCATCCGCTCTTCACCGTGGCGCCGGGTGCGCGAAAAATCGAGGTTGTGCACGGCCCGAAGTATTTCGATGCGCCGTTTCCACGTCGGCGGGAGACGTTCGTAGGCGCCGACCATGTCACAGAAATGCGTCTCGCCACCTTCGCCGGCGACGACTTCGGCATAGATGATGGTGGCCTGGCCGGTGATGCGTTGCCACGAACCGTCGGTGTGCCAAGCCAGCGTACCCTTGTCGGGATGCTGGCCGTTCGGATTGCCGTTCTCGTCCAGATTGGACAGACGATAGAGTTCCGGATAACCGTCGGCGTGATACTGGTTCATGACGTGGATCTGCACTTGTCCGAAATGCCGGGCAAATTCCACCTGGCGGCCCGGCGGCAAGTCCTGCGTTCCGAACAGCAGGACTTGGTAGCGCAGGAAGGCTTGGTAAATCGCGACGAATAGCTTGTCATCCACGCCGCCGGCAAGATCGACGCCGATGATCTCTGCGCCAAGATTCTGCGTCAGCGGCCTGATTTCGAACGGCCAGCCTGAACTATTCTTGACTTGCATTGGCATAGGAACTCGTATTCCTTGCATTCACGGCATTTATGGGCACCAGCCCGGTATCCCTTCAGGGACACGCATTCACGGCCTCTCTCAATCGGCGATCGCGGCATAGACCAATTGCTTGAAAAGCCGCCGATAGTAGGCGCGGATCGGGCTCGGCGCCTGGGTCATGTAGACCGCGACGATCTCTTCTTTCGGATCGACCCAGAAGTAAGTTCCGGCATAGCCCGCCCACATGAACTCGCCTGCCGAACCGGGAACCCCCGCCACGCCCGGACCCTGGCGCACCGCGAAGCCCAGGCCGAAGGTATAACCCGGCACGCCGAGCAGCAATTCTCCAGGCGTGACCGGCGCGGCGATGCGTGGTCCGAGATGATCGGCGGTCATCAGGGCGACCGAGCTGCGACTCAGCACGCGGGCGCCATCGAGTTGCCCGCCATTGAGCAGCATTTGCGAAAAGCGAAGATAATCCGCCGCGGTGGACACGCCGCCGGCGCCGCCGGAGTCGTTGGCCGGCGCAGCCGATACGTCGATCAGATTGTTAGGCTTGCCGCTGGTGATATCCGTGGGCAACGGCACCGCCAGCCGATTGATTTTGTCCTGTGACACCCGGAAGCCGGTGTCGCTCATCTTCAGCGGTTTGAACAAGCGCTTGTCGAGGAAATCCGCCAAGCGCTCTCCTGAGGCGGTCTCGACGACCCGGCCGAGCACGTCGCTCGCGAGGCTGTATTCCCAGACCGTTCCGGGCTGATGCGCGAGCGGTACTTTGGCAAGGCGTTCGACTTCTTCCGCCGGCGCCAGGTCGCGCGCATCGTAATCGATCGCGCTCTTGTAGATACCTGCCTTGCCGAGCGCCTCTTTCACGGGCGCATTCTGCGTGATTTCGCCGTAAGCCAGGCCCGCCGTGTGGCGCAGCAGATCCTGCACCGTCATCTCGCGATCGGCCGGCACCTGTGCGTAGGTGACTTTCGCGAACTCGGCGTCGGCCTTTGCCACGCTGACGTTCAGGGATTTCATGACCGGCAGATATTTCGAGACCGGATCGGTGAGCTGGATCCTGCCTTCCTCGACCAGCATCATCGCCGCCACCGAAACGAGCGGTTTGGTCATCGAATAGATGCGGAAGATCGAATCCTTTGCGATCGGCTTGCCGGCCTCCTTGTCCTGAAAACCGATTGCTTCCGAGTACACCAGCTTGCCCTTGCGGGCCACCAGGAACACCGCGCTCGGCAATTTACCCTGATCGATCTCCTTCTTGAACGCGTCGCCGATGCGGGCGAGCCGCTGCGCCGACATGCCCACCGACTCGGGCGCAGCGGAAGGCAGCCCTTGCGCCCATGATCCGGCGGCCGTCAAGAAAACGATGCTGAATACAAGGCCGAACACGATGCGCTTTGCGCTCATTGGTAGTTCCTCATGCCAGTGAAAAATAGGAGTCGAACGGTAAAGCCGCGTCCTGATGGTGTCAATGCGATCGTGAAAAGCGTTTCGACCATTGCAACATTACCGGTTGCAGTGCGCCATCCACCGCCGTGATCGCACGTTTTTGCATCGTGCTAGGATGAACGGCAACCGGTCGGCGATCGGTGCTTTGTCAGCCAAGGGAGGATGAAATGAAAGTAGTCGACAGGATGATCGCGGTTCTTGCTCTGGCGATGTTCACCGGCGACTTAACCGTGGCGGCCGATCCCATCAAAATCGGCGTTGTCAACGAGATCACCGGCGTGCAGGCGCAGGCCGGCGAATTTACGGTCAACGGCATCAAGCTCGCGCAGGAGGAGATCAACAATGCCGGCGGCATCCTGGGACGTCGCATCGAGTTGCAGATCGAGGACAACCAGAGCTCGAATCCGGGAACCGTGCTTGCATTCTCCAAGCTCGGCGGCCGCGGCGATATCGCCGGAATCGTCGGGCCGATCCGCAGCACCCAGATCCAGGCCGCGTCGCCGACGATCGCCAAATCCGGCATTCCGACGATGATCGGCGGCACGGATACCAGCCTTACGCATGTCAACAACCGCTGGGTATTCCGCGCGCGCCCGAACGACAGTTATTCCTCGCGCGTCATCGCCGATTTCGGCGTCAACACCCTCAAGTTGAAGAAATGGGCGGTCATCCATTCCACCGACGCATTCGGTTCCGGCGGTGCGAAGGCGCTGACGGCGGTGCTGGCCGCCCAGGGCATCACGCCGGTACTGGACCAGGGGTACACGAACAACTCGCAGGACTTCACCGCCGTTGTGCTTTCGATCAAGAAGTCCGACGCGGACATCCTCGCAACTTACATGACGAACGAGGCCGATGTCGGCATCTTTGCGCGCCAACTCCGGCAGCTTGGGGTAACGATCCCGTGGGTCGGGTCGCCATCGATCATTGCGGTGACTTCTCTCAAACTTGCCGGCGAGACGCTGCACGGTACCTATGCGATCACCGATTTCACCACCGACGCAAACGACCTGACGCGCGCGTTCATGAAAAAGTATCGCGATAAATACGGACTCAATCCCGACACCTTCGCCAGCTGGTCTTACGACGCGACGCAAGTTCTCGCGCAAGCCATCCGCGATGCCGGCAGCACAGAACCGGAGGCGGTACGCTCGGCGATTCTGGCGATCAAGGGTTACAAGGGACTGGAAGGCACTTACGAGTTCGACCAGAACGGCGATGGTCTGCACGGCTACAACATCGTGAAGAACGAGGGCGGCAAGATCGTGTTCATGAAACGGGTGGATTTCCCGGTGCAGTAGTCTGTCCGTTTTGTCCGGCTTATGCGGCCGGGCTGCGCCAGCGCAACGGAAATTTCGCCAGCACTGTGGTTCCCGTGCCGCTTGTCGATTGAATGTTCAGGCTGCCGCCCGCAAGCGAGGCGCGCTCCTTCATCGATATCAATCCCAGGCTCGAGCGATCGGCCGGACGGTGGCGCACCGCCTCCTGATCGAAACCGCATCCGTCGTCCTTGACGGCAAGTTCAAGATGCCCGCCGATAATGCGCAGGTGTACTGCAATTTTCTTCGCCTGCGCATGTCGGGCTGCGTTGGTGAGCGCTTCCTGTGCGACGCGGAAGCACGCAGTTTCGGTTTCCATAGCCAGCCGATCCGGTAGCGGATCGGCAGCGAATTCGATTTCCCATCCAGTAGCAGCTTCCTGCCGGTCCAGCGCCCACTGCAACGCCGCCGCCAGGCCAAGGTCATCCAGTGCCGGCGGGCGCAGGTTCAGCGACATGGTGCGCACCTGCTCGAGTGTCTGGCTCGCAATCTCCACGCATTCCTCGGTCAGACCCTTGTCGTTGCCACCCCGACGCAGCGCCATCTGCAGCTTTATCTTTACCAGCGTCAGGGACTGGCCGATTTCGTCATGCAGCTCGCGGGCAATATCGCGACGTTCCTGTTCCTGCACTTCGAGCAAGCGGGTCGACAATGCCTGCAACTGCTGCCTCGCTTCCAGGATTTCCGCCTCCGCGCGCCGACGGCGGATTTCCTGTTCGAAACGATCGAGAGCGAATGCGATGTCGCCGGCGAGTTCGTTCAACAGGTGCATGCGCTCATCGTCGAAATGATTGATCTCCGACGCGTACAGGCTGAACGAACCGATCGGCTTTCCCTCCAGCAGCAGCGGAACCGAAGCCGCGGAGCGGATCGAGCAGTTGCGCATTCTTTCGTGCCAGACGGCGATGCGCTCATCCTCCAGCGTGTCGTTGCATACGCAGGCCCGGCCTTCACGAGCGGCGCTGGCGGCCGGCTGGTGCCCACCCGGTTTGCCCGCCTCAATCGGAATGTCCAGTCCGTCGAGAAATCCGTCCGCATTGCCATAGGTGGCGGCCGGCCGCAGGATGCCGGTGTCGTGGTCGCTGAGACCCACCCAGGCAAAATGAAAGCCGCCACGCGTGACCGCGATGCGACACATGTCCTGGAACAGTTGATCGCGCGCCTGCGAGCGCGCCAGGGTGGCGTTGGCCTCCGACAGCGTGGCGTACAGATTGGCCAGATCGAGAACGCGCAACTCGGATTTGCGGCGCGCGCGTTTTGCTTCGGCTTCCTCGATCGCTCGGGTCAACGCCGAGGCGAGGCGGGTAAGGTTGGTCTTGAGCACATAGTCGGTGGCTCCGCGCTTGAGCAATTCCACCGCCTTGTCTTCGCCCATGGCTCCCGAGACGAAGACAAAAGGAAGATCGGGCGTGCGCTCCCTGGCGATCTCCAGCGCGCGCATGCCGCCAAAGCCGGGAATGGAATAATCCGACACGATGATGTCCGGGCCGTACTCGGCGAGTTGCATGAGAAAATCGGATTCGGTTTGCACCCGCCGCGTGTCGAAGGAGAGACCGGATCGCTTCAGTTCGCGGGACTGAAGCTGGGCATCCGCCTCAGCATCTTCGATCAGCAGGATTTTCAGCGTGCGATCCATGATTTGAGTTGTCCGCCGGGGGGGCAATTTGGCAACGGCACGACCCGAGGATCTTTACCTTTACGCCATTGCGCTCGATGATCTTGCGAACCTTGTTAAAGGACCGTGAGTTCCGGCTAGGGGGCTGTCATCCTGCAAGTTGTCGGCACGTCGAAGGTTCCGGGGTTGACCGTTGCGTCGGCTCGCCAGCCGTAGCCGCTGTTTTCCCAGTCATGACTCACGCCCTTTGTTCCGGATCGGGCGAGCGTCGCGATGAACATCGGATTGAACAGCTGGTGATCCTCCGGGCGCATCCACAGTTCGCCGGTGTCGCCGGCGATGCGCATGCCTTCGAGCGCCCTGGCCACGGACAGGGGTTCGACGGACTGCGCCTGATTCGTTGCCGCGACCAGCATGCGCAACATGTGCCGGAACTGCTCGAAACTCCAGTCGTCGCCGGATTTTTCCTTGAAGTCGTCGGCGAATCGCGCGCTACGCGCATCCGCCGCATCGCGGACCCACGGCACCAGGACTTTCAGATTGCCTTCGCCGGCGCGGCCGATGGTTGTCGGCAGACCTTTCAGCGCAGTGCCGAGCACAAAATACTGGACGTTCAAGCCGGCCTCCCTGCCGGCCCTGACCAGGAGGGACAGATCGCTTCCCCAGTTTCCGGTGACCACCGCATCCGCGCCGGAAGCTTTGATTTTGGCCACATACGGCGCGAAGTCCTTGACCTTTGCGAGCGGGTGAAGATCGTCGCCGACAATGGAAACGTCGGGACGCCGAATGACGATGGTTTCCTTTGCGGCGCGGCTGACGGACTGACCCCAGGCGTAGTCCTGGTTGATGAGATAGACCTTTCGAATCGCGGGCTGTTTGCGCAGATACTCCGCTAGCGCATTGACCCGCATGTCGGTATGCGCATCGAAACGGAAATGCCAGAAGTGACATTTCGAGTTGGTCATTTCGGGATCGAGTCCGCCGTAATTGAGAAACAGGACGGGTCTGTCCGGATTGCGGACATTGTGCTTGGCGACGCCGTCGCTCAACGCGAGCCCTACGCTCGACCCCAGCCCCTGGGTCACGAAGCGGATGTCCCGGCTGATTGCGGACTGCAGCGCAATCAGGCCTTGCTGTGGACTCAACTGGTCATCGAAATCCACGATCTCGATCTTCGCGCCGCCGAACAAACCGCCCTGGACGTTGATATCGTCGGCAGCGGCGTGCAGTTGGCGCGATACCGATTCTCCCTGCAGCGCCATCGGGCCGCTAAGAGGGGTTAGCAGGGCAATCCGCACCGGAGGGGCTGAAAAAGCGCAGCTACAGCCGGCTGCGAACAGGAGCGGCGCCGCTACGCTGCGCACGAGGCGAAGCATGGATTGCAGGGTCCCCGCCGGTTTTGGATTCTGGGTCCGCAAGGATTGACAACCCCGGGAGGGGAGATTCGGACGCTACTTTGCGGCACAGGGAAACGCGTCGCGCAGCGCGTCTTCCAGCACCAGTCCCGCCGGAAGCTTGAGCTTTTCCGGATTCTTCTCCAGAAACTGCACGAACGTCCTGACCAGTTGGCCCCGGTTCACGGTGTCCGGAATGCAAAGGTGACCGTAGATGTCGTCGATCTTTTCCTCGCGATGATGGAAGGCATGGTAGGTCTCCGCGACGTAATGTCCCGCGGCGAATCCATCGATGAAGCCTATGCAGATGCCGCGGCCGAAATCCTTCACCGGGTCTTTTTCTTCCGCTCTGCAATGGCCGAGCATTTCTTCGCCGGTGAAGCCGCCCCGGAACCCTGCAGCCGGTGTTTCCGACGGATGGAAAATCCACAACAGGGTGCCAAGAAGGGCCAGCGCTGCGGTTTTCATTGGAACTGCTCCCTGGGGAGAGGGAAATATTGAGAAAGTTCTACTCTAACCGAAACCAACCCGCTGCACATGGACCGGCATTACCTGCACCTGAAGAGAATCCCGGGGGCATTTATCGTCTCAGGCACCAATATTGCTGATTTTTCGTTCAGGCCACGCGATTCGAAGGATTGCTTCGTAAACATTGGCGCGGTGCCGGTTTTTCGAATAGCGGGCCCGGGGCTGGATGCAGTCGATACGGATGGAAAAGATTGCAGGAGTGGTTCAAGAGCCATCTATCCCGCGTGTAGCAATTGCGCCGCTCCTCTGCCCTGCTGGATCGCGGGAATATAAGCATCCAGTTCCGCGAAGATCGTTTTGTCGGTGAGGTCGATCGTCTTGCCCCGCTCGGCCGAGAGATAACTCGCCATGACCAGCCGTTGGATTTCGAGGCCGTACTCCCAGGACAGCATGGCATTGCGTCCGACGGAGAATGAATCCAGCATGTCCTGGTTCTCGTCCGTGTAGCCATACAGGTCCGCTTCGTTGTATTGCACGGCCAGCAAGCCGCGACTCGCCGTGGCTTTCTCCAGCGCGCTTTCCTGGTTGGCGATGGCTTCGGCCGCGACGTCGCCGATGAACACGTTCAACGGCGATACCAGCGTGTTGATCTCGAAGGCATAGCCCGGCCCCATGCCGTCCATGAACAGGCGCAGGCCTTGCTTCTCGAACATCCACGAATCGGTGAACTGGGCTTTGACGATTTGCCCGGTTTCCGGATTGCGATAGGTGATCATGCCGGTCGCAAAATCTTCCGCCGGTGTCTTGGCATAGTCCACGCCGCGATCTTTCAGCAGCTTGTCACGCCACTTCTTCTGTCCCCACTTCAGAAGTCCGAGGTCCGCGCTGACGGACACCGGCTGCAGGAACAGAAGATCCTTGTCCGGTGGGGTCAGCACATGACGACCGACGGCGATGCTGTGGCACCCCATGTCGAGCAGTACGCCGCCACCCTGGCGGGTCGGATCCCAGAACCAGGGTTCGTGCGGTCCGCCATGTTCCTCGGCCGAGCGGGTCAGCGTCAGTGGACCCATGGTCTGCGCGACAGGCAGCAACTGCTCGCGCTGGGTCCGGATCGCCTTCATGAAAATCTGGTTCTCGAAGTAGGCGGTCAACAGCCTTGCTTCGCGCGCCAGTTCCACCATGCGCTTGGCTTCCTTCATGTTGCGCGCCAGAGGCTTGTCGACGATCACCCCTTTCAGCCTTGCGCCTGACTTTACCGCTGAGGCAATGTCTTCCATGACTTCGACGCGACAGTAGTTCGGCGCACAGATCGCGACGACATCGACGTTCCTCGCCAGCTCGGCAATGCTGTCGTAGATTTTCGCGTTGCCAAGCCGCTGCTCGCGGCAGAAGCCGCCGAGCGCCTCTGCGCCGCGCCGCTTGAGAATGCCTGCGACTTCGAGCCCGCGCACCTGGCTGATCGCGACCGATTGAAATCGAGCGATGAATCCCGCGCCGATGAATCCGAGTTTCATTGTTTTTCTCCTCCCTGAGAAAGCAGTGACTGGTTGCCGGTGACCGGTAAGGGTGAAGGTCGGAATTCAACCACCAACCACTGACACTAATTTTGTCAGCTACTTTAAACCGGTCGCCGCTTGGCCCACTCGGCTTTTTTGCTTGGCGTCACTAAACATCGGACTACCGCTTTGCAGCATCGCCGGCGCGCCGCTCCACTGGCGGAATTGAGGCTTATCTTTCTGATCGAGAGGCAAAAATATTTTTGCGTCGCAGCAATCCGAAGCTGCAAATTCCGGTTGTTGACAGGCAAAATGTTTAGTGACAGCCTTATCACTAAACAATAATACTAAACATGCGAGAACCCGTTCAGACACCGATAGTTCGCCGCCCTGAGATGTCCGGCGTTTCGGTGCCCGTAGGGAATGAGTAGCCGCGTCGCGCTCCGGGACACGCAGCTCCGGCAGCTTGGCCGCGGATAACCGAACGTCAGTGAAGAGGAGGTAATAGTGATGGGCAATCTGCGGAATATGCTTTTCGGTATTGCAATGCTTGCAACGTCCGTGGCATCCGGGACGGCGGCGGCAAAAGACCTAACCTTGTGCTGGGCGGCCTGGGATCCGGCCAATGCGCTGGTCGAGTTGTCGAAGGACTTCACCACCAAGACCGGCATTGCGATGAAGTTCGAGTTCGTCCCCTGGACCAGCTTTGCCGACCGCTTCATCAACGAGCTGAACTCCAAGGGCAAGCTGTGCGATCTGCTGATCGGCGACAGCCAGTGGATCGGCGGCGCGGCCGAGAATGGGCACTACGTCAAGCTCAACGATTTCTTCGCCAAAGAAGGCATCAAGATGAGCGACTTCATGCCGGCCACCGTGCTGGGTTATTCGGAATGGCCCAAGAACAGTCCCAATTACTGGGCCTTGCCGGCGATGGGCGACTCGGTGGGCTGGACCTATCGCAAGGACTGGTTTTCGCGTCCCGAACTGATGGCGGAATTCAAGAAGAAGAACGGACATGATCTCGCTCCGCCGAAGACCTGGGCCGAATTCAAGCAGGTCGCCGAGTTCTTCCAGGGTCGAGAAATCGATGGCAAGAAGGTTTATGGCGCCTACATCTTCACCGAGCGCGGTTCGGAAGGGATCACGATGGGCGTGACCAACGTGCTCTATCCGTATGGATTCAAGTACGACGATCCGAAGAATCCTTACCACATGCAGGGCTTCGTGAATTCGCCGGACGCCATCAAGGGGCTGGAGTTCTACAAGTCCCTGTACAAGTGCTGCACGGCGCCCGGCATGACGAACGCCTACATGGGAGAAGGTCTGGACGCTTTCAAGTCGGGCCAGGTGGCGATGATGATGAACTGGTTCGCCTTCTTCCCCGGCCTGTACAAGGACCCGAATGTCGGCGGTGCCAAGATCGGCTTCTTCGTCAACCCGTCCGCCAAGGGCAAGGGCGTCCAGCTCGGCGGGCAGGGCATCTCGGTGGTTTCCTACTCCGAGCGCAAGGACGATGCGCTGAAGTACATCAAATGGTTCGCACAGCCCGACGTGCAGAAGAAGTGGTGGGCGCTCGGCGGCTACTCCTGCCACAAGGCCGTGCTGCAGGACCCGGGCTTCCCGAAGAGCGCACCATTCGCACCGGACTTCCTGAAGTCGATGGAGATGGTGCAGGACTTCTGGGCCGAGCCGGCGTATGCGGAATTGCTGCTCGACATGCAGAAGCGGGTGCATGACTACGTCGTCGCCGACAAGGGCACCGCAAAGGAAGCGCTCGACCAACTCATCGTCGACTGGGAGAAGGTGTTCAAGGAAGAGGGCAAACTCAAGTAAAGTCTCATCCGGCGGGCGGCGCCTACGAGGCCGCCCCGGCCGATCGACCGGCACGCCCGCCGCTTCTCGCAGACTTAAAACATGAACGCATCGTCCGAAGCCCCCCGGATTGCGCAGCGTGCGGTGCACGCCACGCCGGACTCGATCCGACGTCGACTGCGCGGCCTGTCGGACCGCACTATCACGTGGCTCTTCATCTCCCCCGCGATCCTGCTTTTGCTCGCGGTCAACATTTTTCCATTGATCTGGACGATCTATCTTTCGTTCACGAACTTCAAGGCGAACCGGGCCAGCCGCGGAGCCGAATGGGTCGGGCTCGACAACTATCGCAGCGTGCTGGACGATCCGGATATCTGGCACTCGATGCAGGTGACGGCGCATTTCGTCATCTGGTCCATCGGGATCGAGGTGCTGCTCGGCTTCGCTCTCGCACTGCTGATCGACAAACGCTTCCGCGGCCACAGCCTGTGGACCACGGTGATTCTTCTGCCGATGATGCTGTCCCCCGCGGTGGTCGGGACTTTCTGGACCTTCCTGTTCCAGCCGCAGAGCGGACTGTTCAACCATGCCGTCGCCCTCGTGTCCGGCGTGGATCCCAGTTCGTTCCAGATGATCGGTGATGTCCCGCTTGCGCCCTGGGCCATCGTGCTGGTGGACGCGTGGATGTGGACGCCTTACGTCATGCTCATCTGTCTGGCCGGTCTGCGCTCGATTCCCGACAGCATCTACGAGGCGGCCGAGGTCGATCGCGCCTCGACCTGGCGCCAGTTCTGGACCGTGACCCTGCCGATGGTGCTGCCGTTCCTGATGCTGGCGGTGCTGTTCCGCGCGATCGAAAACTTCAAGATGTTCGACATGGTGAATCTGCTTACCTCCGGCGGGCCGGGTTCCACCACCGAAGTGGTGTCGATCACGCTCAAGCGCGAGGCGTTCGAGAAGTGGCGCACCGGCTATTCGTCGGCGCTCGCGATCATCCTGTTCGTGACGGTGTTCGGCGCCGCCAACATCTACGTCAAGGCCCTCAACGCGGTGAAGAACCGATGAGCGCACCCACCGCCGCCCACTCTGTCGTCGAACCTTCGCCTTGGACGAAGCGGTTCGCCGGCGCCATCGTCGTGTGTTACGCGCTGTTGTCCATGGTCCCGCTGGTGTGGATCGTGCTGACCGGGTTCAAGACGCCGACGGATTCCATCGCCTATCCCCCGAAGGTCATGTTCGAGCCCTCGCTCGAGGGCTATGTGAATCTGTTCACCACGCGCAGCCGGCAGACGCCGGAGTACATCGACAGCCTGCCGCCGGCTACGAGCTGGTACGACAGACTGGTACGCTCTCAGGGCATGGTGATCGCGGGTCCGTCGAAGTTCGGCCAGCGCTATGTCAACTCGCTCATCATCGGCTTCGGCTCGACGTTCCTGGCCGTATTCCTGGGCGTGCTCGCGGCCTACGCCTTTTCACGCTTTCGAGTGCCGCTGCGCGACGATTTGCTGTTCTTCATCTTGTCGACGCGCATGATGCCGCCGATCGCGGTGGCCATCCCGATCTATCTCATGTACCGCCAGCTCGGGTTGTCGGACACATGGCTGGGCATGATCCTGCTCTACACGGCCGTCAACGTCTCGCTTGCCGTGTGGCTGCTGAAGGGATTCATCGACGAGATTCCGCGCGAGTATGAAGAGGCTGCGATGGTGGACGGCTACACGCGCTTCCAGGCTTTCTGGAAAGTGGTGCTGCCACAGGCCAGCACGGGCATTGCCGCGACCGCGATCTTCTGCCTGATCTTTGCCTGGAACGAATATGCCTTCGCCGTGCTGCTGACTTCCGGCGAGGCGCAGACCGCACCGCCGTTCATCCCGATCATCATCGGCGAAGGCGGTCAGGACTGGCCGGCGGTCGCGGCGGGCACCTCGCTGTTTCTCATTCCGATCGTCGTGTTCACGGTGATGCTGCGGCGTCATCTGTTGCGCGGGATCACATTCGGAGCGTTGCGTCGATGAGCGCGGCCATGAACACTCCGGCGACGGCCAAGCGGCGCTTCTTCCGGCGCGGGCCGTGGGAGGCGGGCGCCATTGCGCTGATCGGCATCGGTGTGGTCATGCTGATGCAGCCGTTCTCCCTGAGCCTCTACGGTTACTCCTTCGTCACGATCTTGGCCGGCACGCTCGGCTTCGTGATCGTGAGCCACTTTCCGGACTGACGACATGGCACAGATCCGGGTCGAAAACCTGCGCAAGCAATTCGGTGGATTCGCCGCGGTCAAGGATTCGACGTTCACCGTCGACAACGGCCTCTTCTTCGTCATGCTGGGTCCGTCGGGCTGCGGCAAAACCACGACGCTGCGCATGATCGCCGGGCTCGAGTTGCCGTCCGACGGGCGCATCCTGCTGGACGGCGACGAGGTGACGTTCCAGCGCGCGTCACAGCGCGACATCGCTTTCGTGTTCCAGATGTTCGCCCTGTATCCGCACCTGAACGTCCGCCGCAACATCGCTTATCCCCTGCGCAGTCAGGGCGTGTCACGCGCGGAGACCAAAGAGCGAGTGGAAGAGACCGCGCGCCTGCTGCGCATCGAGCATTTGCTGTCGCGCAGCGTCTCGGGGCTGTCCGGCGGCGACAGGCAACGCGTGGCGCTTGGCCGCGCGATCGTGCGCAGGCCGAAGGCGTTCCTGATGGACGAGCCGCTCGGCGCGCTCGACGCGGAATTCCGCCGTCTCATGTGCGGCGAACTGCGCCAGCTTCACGACCGCATCGGCGCCACCACGGTTTACGTGACCCACGATCAGTTGGAGGCCATGGCCCTGGCGGACCGCATTGCCATCATGAATCAGGGCCTGGTGGAGCAGATCGGTACGCCGCAGGAGGTCTACGATCAGCCGGCCAGCATGTTCGTCGCCGACTTTATTGGCTCGCCGCCGATGAGTTTTCTGCGCTTCGAAGGCACCGTTCGGCGGGGCGAGCGCAGCGTTCGCATCGGAGAAGCGACGGTCGGAGTGCCCGAGCTGCGTGAGGAGGGCGCGCAAGGGCCTCTCGCGCTCGGCGCCCGCCCGGAGCACGTCACGCTGGCCGACGACGGGCCGATCCGCGGCCATGTGTTCGGCGCCGAGTACCTCGGCACCACGCAGATCGTCACGCTCGACACCCATCACGGCCAGATCAAGGCGCGTCTGCCGGCGTCGGTCAATGTGCGGCTCGGGGAAAACGTCGGACTCAGATTCCACACCGAGGGGCTCGCGCTGTTCGACGCTGCTTCCGGGCGCGCGTTGCGCAGCGCGCTGCACGAGGCCGCCCTCCATGGCTGAAGTGCGCCTGCACGGTGTGACGAAGCGCTTCGGCGATGTCGCCGCCATCGACAATTTGTCGCTCGACATCGCCGACGGCGAACTCCTCGTGCTGCTGGGCCCGACCGGGGCAGGCAAGACCACCACGTTGCGCATGGTGGCGGGTCTGGAGCGCCCCGACGCCGGCCGCGTCGAGATCGGCGGGCAGGATGTCAGCGTTGAGCCGCCCGCCGTACGCGACGTGGCGTTCGTGTTCCAGCAGTACTCGCTCTACCCGCATCTGACGGTGTTCGACAATCTGGCCTTTCCGCTGCGCTCCCCCGCGCGGCGGCTGCCCGAGGACCAGGTCCGCAAGCGCGTGCAGGAGGTGGCGGCGCTGCTGCATATCGAGAGCAAACTTGCGAACAAGGCGACGCGCCTGTCGGGCGGCGAGATGCAACGGGTGGCGATCGGACGCGCACTGGTGCGAGCGCCGTCCATCTATCTCATGGACGAGCCGTTGTCGTCGCTCGACGCCAAGTTGCGCGCGGAGTTGCGGCTCGAGTTGAAGCGCATCCAGGTCGAACTGGGTGCGACCATCCTCTACGTGACTCACGATCAGATTGAAGCCATGACGATGGCGAGCCGCATCGGCGTGATCGCCGAGGGCCGGCTGGTGCAGATCGGCACTCCCCGTGAAATTTACGAGCAGCCGGGCAATCTGTACGTGGCCACGCAACTCGGCACGCCGCCGATCAACCTGATCCCGGTGGACTTGCTGCCCGCGCCGCAAGCGCCGCGCGAAGCGCGCATGATCGGCGCTCGCACCGAGCAGTTGCGCATCGGCGTCGCCAACGGTTCGGCCAATCGGGCGCTGCTGCGCTGGGTCGAGCATCTGGGCGACCAGAATCATCTGCATCTTGAAATCGGCGAGCAGAAACTGACTACGCTGGCCGATCCGCACTCGCACTGGAAGGCGGGCGATGCCGTATCGCTGGAGCTGGTCGATCCGCTGTATTTCAATGGTGCCGGCGTGCGCATTGACGCCAAAGAGGGGAAACACGCGTGATGATTGACCCGGATCTGCAGAGACGATTGATCAAGACGGTGGCCGAGCGGGTCATCCTGCACACCGACGAACTGGTGGCGCTCGATCAGGCCATCGGCGACGGCGATCATGGGTTGAACATGAAGCGCGGGTTTGAAGCGGTACTCGTCGACCTCGACAAGTTTTCCGCCATGCCGTTGGACGAATCGCTCAAGGGCGTGGGCATGGCGCTGGTGATGAAAGTGGGAGGCGCGTCGGGCCCGTTGTACGGCTCGCTGTTCATTGCGCTGGGCAAATCGTTGCCTGTGCAAGCGGACCGCGCCGGTCTGGCGCAGGCGTTCGCCGCGGCCGTGGACGCGGTGAAGGCGCGCGGCAAGTCGGACGTTGGCCAGAAGACGATGATCGATGTGCTGGTTCCGGTACTGTCGATCCTGCAGGAGACGGGAGGCGATCTCCCGGCGCGTCTGTGCTCGGCTGCGCAGGAAGCGGCGACCGCAACGATCCCGGTGCGCGCACAGCGCGGACGGGCTTCGTTTCTGGGCGAACGTAGCATCGGTCACATGGACCCGGGCGCGCGTTCTGCGGCGCTGATGGTATGTGCAGTGGTGGATGTCATGGAGGGCAGGGCGTGAATGCAAACGTCGGAATCGTGATCGTGTCGCATTCGCCCGATGTGGCGCGCGGCGCAGCCGATATGGTCAGGCAGATGGTCGGCGACGATGTGCCGCTGGCATGGTGCGGCGGTGCGCCGGGCGGCGGGCTGGGCACCAATGTCGAGGAGATTCTCGCGGCGATCAACCGCGCGTGGTCGGAGGCCGGTGTTGCGGTACTGGTCGATCTTGGCGGCGCGGAAACCAACAGCGAAATGGCCATCGAGCTGTTGCCGGGCAAGCAGCAAACCCGTGTGGTAGTGTGCAACGCCCCGATTGTCGAGGGTGCGGTGATGGCGGCCACCGAAGCCTCTGCCGGATCGTCGCTCGAAGAAGTGCGACGCACCGCCGAAGAACTCAAACCGGCATAAGGCCGCAATAGATGACGCAGAGTGCAAAAGGGGTGGTGCGCGTGCTGCACGAAGTCGGGCTGCATGCGCGGCCATCGGTCAGGCTCACGCAGTTGGCGAAAAGCTTCAGTTCCAGGATCGAGTTCGGACCGTCGGACCAAGGACCGTGGACGGACGTGAAGAGCATCGTCAAGGTAATGAAGACCAAAACGCCCAAGGACGCACTCCTGCATTTCCGCGCGGAAGGCACGGATGCACAAGCCGCGGTGAGCGCGCTGATCGCGCTGGTCGAGCGCGATTTCGAAACCGAATCCTGAGATGGGGACGGCAATGGTCTTGCTGACGGGTACGCCGGTGGCACCGGGTCTGGCGGTCGGACCGTTGGTCCGGTTGGCCGGGGTCACGCAAGTGGCGCGCTCGCGCGGGTCCCTTGCCGAGGAACGGGACGCTCTGGCTGTGGCGATCGCGGCCGCGCAGGAAGAATTGGTCGCACTCGTCGCCAGGACCGGCAACGCGGACGAGGAGGGCATCGTCGCGTTTCAGATCGCGCTGCTGGAGGACGAGGAACTCACCAATCCGGCCTATGCGGCGATCGACGCGGGCGAAGCCGCGGATGCGGCCTGGCGCGCGGCCATGGATCTGCAGATCGAGGATTACCGGTCTTCCGACAGCGAGTATTTCCGCGCCCGCACCGCGGATTTGCGCGATCTGTGCGAACGCGTGCTGAGCCGACTGGCCGGCAAACTCGTCGAAGCCATTCCGCGGGGCGCGATCGTGGTGGCGGACGACCTGGCGCCGTCGCGCTTTCTGGCAACGGACTGGAGCAATGGCGGACTGGTATTGCATCGGGCCGGCGCTACCAGCCACGTCGCCATCCTGGCGCGCGCGCGCGGCGTACCGATGCTGGTGGGGGTGGACTCGGCGAAGCTCGCCGGCCATTCGCAGGCCCTGCTCGATGCGCAGAACGGACTGCTGATTCTCGACCCGGATCCGACTACGCGCCAGGCTTTCGATCGCCAGCGCACGACATATGCATTGCAACAGGTTGCCGATGCCCGGTATCTCGAGAAGGAAGCCCGCACCGGTTCCGGCGAGCGGGTGCGCGTCATGATCAACGTCGCGGGACCCGATGACGTCGAGACTCTGAATCCCGCCCATGTGGACGGCATCGGCCTGGTGCGCACCGAATTCCTGTTTCACGGCCGCGACCGCCTGCCGGACGAGGAGGAACAGTACCGCGTCTATCGCCGCCTCGTGGAATGGGCGGCCGGCAAGCCGGTCACCATCCGCACGCTGGACGCGGGCGGCGACAAACCGATTCCGGGCCTGACGCGCGAGCGCGAATCCAATCCTTTCCTGGGTGTGCGCGGCGTACGCCTGTCTCTGCGCCATCCGCAGGTGTTGAGCGTGCAGTTGCGGGCACTGGCGCGTGCGGCGGTCGGCGCAAACCTGAAAGTGATGATCCCGATGATCACGCTGCCGGAGGAACTCGAGCGCTGCCGCGCAATGCTGGCCCAGGCAGTGGCGGAATTGATTTCGGAAGGCACGCCGGCCGCGACCCCGCCGCTGGGAATGATGGTCGAGGTGCCGGCGGCCGCGCTCGCCGTCGAAGAATTCGAAGCGGCCTTTTACTCCATCGGCAGCAACGACCTGATCCAGTATCTGTCCGCGGCGAGTCGCGATGAACCCGAACTGACCTCGGTGGCGCTGCCCGGCACCGGATTTCTGCGCGTGATTCGTGCCATCTGCGAACATGGAAACCGGGAAGGGCGGGAAGTGAGCCTGTGCGGCGACCTGGCAAGCGATCCGCGGCACCTACCGGCGCTGCTGGATTGCGGGCTGCGCACGCTGTCGGTGGCGCCCGCGGCGTTGGCCGCCGTCAAGGCGGCCATCGCAAAGTGCTGAGGCTGCAAAGATGAGTCGCAACGCAAAAGCCGATGTGGCACTGGAGCATGTGGTCGCGTACAAGCGCATGCTGCAGAAGGTCCTCGACAGCCGGCCTTCGGGAATGCGGCAGCGCCTCGCGGAAGCGCTGGGCAAGAACCGCAGCTTCATATCGCAGATCTCCAATCCCGCCTATCCGACACCGATCCCGGCGCAGCACGTCGACGCCATTTTCGAGATCTGCCACTTTTCCCCGCGCGAGAAGGAGCAGTTCCTGACCGCGTACCGCGATGCCCATCATCGCCGTCTGCAGTTGCTGAAAGGACACCATCGGGTGCACCGGGTCGCGCTGACTTTGCCCGACCTCGGCGATGAACGCAGGAACAAACAACTGGAAACGATCGTCACGGAATTTGCCGAAAAGATTGCACGCGTGCTGCGGGAGTCGTGAAGGGCAAGGCGCACGCAGTCCTTGGACAGGAAGGAGAGAAGATGAAGAAGCTGATCAACAGCGTCGACAGCATCCTCGAGCAGAGCCTGGTCGGGTTCTGCGCAGCGCACGCCGATATCGTCATGCTTGGCGGAGAGGCCAAGTTCGTGCGCCGCGCCAGTCTCAAGAAAGGAAAAGTTGGACTGATTTCCGGCGGCGGGTCCGGTCATGAGCCGCTGCATACCGGTTTTGTCGGACGCGGCATGCTCGATGCCGCCTGTCCGGGACAGGTGTTCACTTCGCCGACGCCGGATCAGATGCTCGCCGCAAGCGAGGCCGTGGAAACCGGCGCGGGCGTGTTGTTCATCGTCAAGAATTACGAGGGCGATGTGATGAACTTCGACATGGCGAGGGAAATGTCCGGGGGCCGCGTGGAAACCGTCATCACCAACGACGACGTCGCCGTGGACAACTCCACCTATACGACCGGCCGGCGCGGGGTGGCCGGAACGTTGATCGTCGAGAAAATGATCGGCGCGGCCGCCGAGGAGGGCCGTGATCTCGGCGCGCTGAAGGTCCTCGGCGAAAAAGTCAATGCGCGGACGCGTTCGATGGGTGTGGCGCTAACCAGTTGCACCGTCCCGGCCGCCGGCAAGCCGACGTTCGAACTCGGCGAGGACGAAATGGAAATGGGCGTCGGCATTCACGGCGAACCCGGCCGTCGCCGGGTGAAACTCAAACCCGCGGACGCGATCGTTCAGGAAATGGTCGACGCCATCCTCGGCGATCTCGGCGCCGCCGCGCACGGGGAAGCGATCCTGCTCGTGAACGGCTTCGGCGGCACGCCGCTGATGGAGTTGTACATCATGTATCACGCCGCACACGGCCTTCTCGCCAAGGCCGGCGTTCGCGTGGCGCGATCGCTGGTCGGGAACTACGTGACCTCTCTCGAAATGGCGGGCGGATCGGTGACCGTGACGATGCTCGACACCGAACTCAAGCGCCTTTGGGATGCCCCGGTGCATACTGCCGCACTACGCTGGGGAGTTTGAAGACCGATAAGCACTCACCGCAAAGGACGCCAAGGACGCCAAGGAAATGCAAAGGCAGAAAAACAATCGGGAGTAATAAAACCTGCGATTGGTGGTCAATTTGGCACCGGGCCTACTTTTCACTCCCGCATATTTTTCCTCGTTTCTGTTTTTCCTTTGCGTCCTTGGCGTCCATTGCGGTGAATATTTTTCTTGACGAGACTACCTTCACAAAGCGGATGCATCCTCTTGGGTGAGCGCTTTGAGGGTATCCTGCAGATCGGGATCCAACACGCTACCGGTAACTTACCAAGGAGATTGAAGTGAAGTGGAATATCTGGCCCGCGGCTGTCGTCGCGGGTTTTTTTGTGTCGGTCGCCCTTGCCGAAGATCAAAGCGTAGAGGAACTGAAGCGCGACGCCGTGTCGCGGCTCGTCGAGGCTCACGATGTGGCGCTGCCGGTCTATATCGGCCGCGTTTACGTCAAGCAGGCTGCCCTGACCGCGGCGCGCGACCTGCTTGCGGAAAAGGGTAAGGCTGCCGGGCTGGACAGAAAAACCTGGAACCTGGATGCGCCGCAATGGCAGGGCGCCGAACGCGACTTGATGCAGGGCACGGACGCGCTGATCCAGCGCAAGGTCGCCAGCGGCTTCTGGGTGCAGGAAGCCTGGTCGGAACAGGTCGCAACCATTTTCAATGGCGAAGAGGCCGACGAGATCGCAGTGCACTTCCGCAGCGAAGGCGGCGAACTGCAACGGCGTGTCATCGAATGGTTCGTCGGCGAGCTGACGTTGCAGACCTACACTTTCACCGATCGGCTGAAATACGGCGTGCCGGGCTCGGAGCAGGAGATGCGCGAGCTACAGGTCGCGACTTACGAGGCGAAGAGCCACTTCGCGCCGATCTACGATCTCACCAAATACGAGAACACCATGCGCTTCGCCAGCAGTGAGGCCGGCATCAAGTACTTCAAGATGATGGCGATCTAGGGTGTGAACCTGGTGCATCAGCACCTGGAGGAAGTGGCTGAAGAGGCGAGAAAGACGATCCGCTCGCGGGCTGCCCTGGTGGATCCTTATATTGACAAAGCAAAGAAGCCGTAATTTTGAAGTAAACCGACAATTCACATGACAGACACTGTCAGTCAGATGACGAGTTGTTGCTCTTCACGGAAAGCATCACCACGACAGCTTCAGCTCCAAGTGTTCCCTTGAGTGTTTCACCTTAAGGCACGAAGACACGAAGAGAGAATCGGACTCCAAATCATAACGCTACTAAAATCGGGGATCACGTCGGTATGCGCAGGCCTTTGTAGAACAAACGAAACAAGTAGATAATTCGGGGCAATTGAAGGGGAATGAATATGACCAGCCAGCATGAACAAGCACTCATCGAGAAACTCAAACGACTGCCGCCGGAGCGCATTGCGGAGGTGGAGGACTTTGTGGATTTCCTGCAAAGCCGGGACGATGCACGTGGACTCACCCGCGCAGCGATGAAGTCCTCGGAAGCCGCCTTCGGACGTGTCTGGGACAACGAAGACGATGCCGCCTACGACCAGCTATAGCTTCGGCAGACTCAATCAACACGATCAGCAGACGCTCAGAGCAACGATTGCGAAGATCGTCCGCTAAAATCACAACGCCCGCGCAAGGCGGGCGTTGGGTGGAGCATTCAACTTCTTTTTCCTAAAAGGGTACTCCACGCTATCGCGAGGGTATCCGCGTCCCCACGTACCCCTCAAGGGGGTATTGTGAAGAATCCTCTGCGGTGAGCGCTTGTCGAACCTCAAAGCACGCCGAAATTCGCGAATGTCGTCACGCTGTTTTCAGCGTTTTGAAGTCGGAGCGACCAGAGTGTTTTGGCGACGCGGTTTTTTTGGCTTGCCAGAGGGGATAATTATCTGGGCACTGGTCGATATCTCTAATGCGCTAGGGCGTGCCGGCAGGATGAATCTGGGCACTGGCTGGAGAATATTCAACTCCCTTGAGGCGCACGAACCCTATTTCGCTTCCCAACCCCGTCAAATCTGGGACCTCTTGGTCGCTCGGGGTGCCGCTGAACTGACGGGTCCCCAATCCTAACGAATCTGGACATCCCAGATCTCCTCGGATACCTCTTTGCTAGGCGACCCCCGATCGGGACGAATCTGGAAATCACTTCTTTCGTACCTTAACCAATTTGAGCTGCATCGGTTGAATGTTGGCGATTTGATGAATCACGCTAGCGCCGTACTTTTTTCTGAGTCTAGTGAGAAAACTTGGTTCTACCGATTTGGCAAACGATAAATATCCACGAAGATAGGAGACCTGCTCCGCAGGTAGTTGACCCTCCATAAATTTGAACACCTGTGATCGGAGCCATCTTTTTTTCTTGTGCCCGATCGAAACACGTCGATCCGACGTGAGGATCAGGCCAGTAACGTTTCGATTGTGTTTACGGGAAGTAAAGACAACTTTTCTCTGGTTAATTTGCAATTTCGGCCATTCGCGCTCTTCGAGGTCTTTGCGTATTTCTTTGTATATTGTGGCCAAAACATTCGGCGCGTTAGTTGACAGGTAAATGTCATCTGCATAACGAGAATAAGAAATTCCTCGTTGCTCGCAGGTGTTAAACCAATATTCGTCGAGCGGATAAAGCACAGCATTAGATATAACAGGGGACGAAGGTGCTCCAATCGTTAAGCGACCATTACGGCAGGCGATCCAGCAAATGGCCTTCAAGTCTGCCGCCGTGATGGTCAGTGGGAGATTCTGACGATTCGCGAGCAGGAGACGAGCCACGTCCTTTGCGGTAATGGAGGGGAAGAAATCCTTGAAGTCTATCCGAACGAGGTAGTTGTTCCTCTTATGTACCTCGGCGTGATCGCGAATACTAAGTCCGTTTCGATACGAATAAACCGAATCGTGAATCGGCAATTGTGAGAACACGTGAAGCACAAGCCATCTTTGTAGGCCCTTAAGCTCCTTCGAAGGATGTGAAATCTCCCGAGTTCCCCCGGTGCGCTTTCGAATTCGGTAAATCTTGTATCGATGACTGGCGGTCGTAGCTATCAATTCAATATAAGCCACGGGAACTCGCATGTCTGCTGCCATGCTTCGCAGAATCATGTTGAGTTCTCCTTGCGCTGAGCCCTATCTTGGGTCGAAGTCCGTAGCACAAAATCGGATATCTTGACTCGCAGGGAGTCCCTGAGAGATTCATCTATATCCAAAAAGGGCTTAACTTTAGGCACGGGCATCAACAAGAAGCCATGTTCGATACGCTGGACATACTGTCCCGCACAGAGAATTGATAAAAGTTGCCGTAACTCTCGCTTTTGCTTGCTGCTTAAGGATCTTCCTCCTTGAAATACGAAACCAATTGCCAGCTCTAGGGCTTCGTGACTGATTTGGCCAAATAGATAGATCAATTCGAAGACTACGAAGAGTCGATGGGGGATCGGTAGCTGACGATATTTCTTGAATTCAAAATGCCCTCGTATTTCGAGTTCGTATCGCCTTAACTGCTTAACAATCGCTCGGAAATTGGGGGCTTTCGCTTTCAAATCGAAATGAAGGGCCCCACGGTACACAGAATGACGGTTTACGAGATCGATGGGACCAAGGTTGAGGAAGGATTGGTCACCTTGAAATTTCAGATCATTGACAACGAGAGTCTTGTCTCTGATCAATTTGTATGCGGAGAAATAGCCTAGTTCGGCAATTGACCCTGGACTTTCCGGAATAACGACTACGCAATCAGCTAGGGCGCTGATGAGAGTTTCAAACTCGGCAATGTTTACAAAAAATGGATGCCCGTGAGCAAAGATATCTCGGGCTGCATCTTCGGCAAGAAAGAAGCGAAAATCATGTAGAGACGTTTGTGCGTATTTGAGAAGCTTCTTTCGGAATGATTGTCTGCCTGAATCGACGGGGCCGCCACAAAGGAATATTAAGCGCCGATCTCTGCGGGTAAAAATGCGTTTAGATTGAAATAGAGAAACCAACTCCCCCATCAGCGTCTTACTGCTAGGATGGGAGAGTTGGGGTGTCACGTTTGTCTCTTACTCAGAGCGTGGGCAGGTTTCCCAGCCCGAGAGCGAGGAGCTCTCGGGCTGGGAAACCTGCCCAAAGAGTCTCGCGCAATATAATTCGGCCTGGCGGTACACCGGGCCAAGAGCATTATTCGAATTAAAAACCGAACAAGCCCAACTAAGAGACTCATTAATATTAATGGGCATTAGAGCATGCCGTCAATGCGCCAGAGGGCCCTCTGGTCATGACAGTGCAAAGGGCATGCTTTGTTCCGTCAAGATATTATTAACCATCCGCTCATTCGGCTGCGCCCTGCACCAAGTCCAGAGCGTCGCGATATATGAAAGGTACCCAGTATTCAGGCGACTGCCGTGTACCCCTAGCCTCAAAGAAACCAATATTTGCGAGCTCGCTAGCTTGTTGCGATGCTTCTTCTGAAGAGATGCCCCAGATTCCGGCCAAAGTCTCAGGAGTCTGGAGTGTCTTCGCAGTTCGAAGCTTCTCGATCCAATCTTTCTGACCTGGATACTCCGCGTAGAGGGTTTGTTCAAGTCGAACTTTGGAGACCTCAGGTAATGCATCTTTGAAAGAAGGCCGAGCGAAAAGCTGCTCGCCTTCTGGTTCATCCTGCCCTATTTCAAAACGCTTCACCTGAACCTCACGTAGCGAATTGAGAAAATGAACGAGCTCACGAGGAGCATTTTCCTTTGTTCCATCGCGCGTCCGCGTAAGCAACCAGTCGAACGTATTTGACTTGTTCGGGCCGACGTCGACTTGCTCGGGACACATTCGATAGAAAAACTTCTCTTGTGCGTCGACGCTCTGTCGTGGAAGGTCTTGACTTATTCCGTACGCGTCCCGAATCGAAGCATTGTGAAGCGCCCTGCGTAATACAAGATTTAAGAGCGAGCCACGATTCCAGCTTATTGTGACGTGCCGAGTGATGTGACTTGCCTCGCGAAATCCCTGAGCGCTAGTGATCCGCGTCCAAATATCTGTTCGGAGAAAAATCTTTAGCTTTACATTCGAAAGGGCAAGAAGATCTAGATATACACGGAAGAGCGCTCGGAGGGCATTGTTTTCTAAATTGCTTTCTTCCGCGAACGCGACGTCGAGGCGGTCAAGAAGAATCCAGGACTGAAAATTGGACTTCGCCAGCGCGTTGTTTGCCAATTCGAGAAGCCGATCAACGGACCGGAGTTCGGGGTCAGATTCTTGCCGGCCTGGTTCCGAAAATATGATCTTGCCCTTAAAGCCCTTTGGCAGTTGGGTAATGGGGTCAAGTTCCAAGTCACCTTCAATGGCCTGCGGCCGGAGCGCTCGTCGCGCATAGTCTACGACGGCACGTAGTAGGCCGCTAAGGGACAGGCTTCCCTTAACTAAGCCTTCCCGAGCAAGAGTCACTTCGAGCTGATTGGTGAAGTCGTTCCGAATTCCGTACTCAGCAAGACCGCTATGCAGTAATGCGGCAATATAGAGTTTCCACAACCCCACAAATTCACGTTCGCTAGCGGGAGGGTCAGTTGCAAGATCGCGAAATGCTGTGGCGCCTCTTGGGTTTTCGCCCGCGACGAGAACAATGTTTCTATCGAAAAGCTCAGTATTCTTGGATAAAAGTAGTGAGTACAACGCGCTCTTGCCAGAGCCCTTCGGTCCGTATACGACGTCAATTTCGCCGCCATAGAGTCGTTGCCAATGGTCGGTCTCGACAAAGTAGGTTGCCAGGACGTCAGTTTCTTCTTCAGCCACTCGTTGACCAAACGTCATTGAGCGCAGGATTTCGTGCTTATTCATTTGCTATCTCGGGGGTGTCTAACTCGCTTTTAAACTGCACGCGTGAGGCGAAACACGGCCATGGAGGTATTAAGACACTTAGTCAAGAATATAAAACCGGCGCCAGCAGGACAAGAAGCTCGTCCTTTGGCTCGACCAGCAAAGCCATAGCCCCGTTCAAGTAACACAGGGGCTTAGGAATACACATTATCTCGTTAACATCTTCTATTGCACATATTACGATCAAAGGCAGCCAGTCCGGAAACACGTGTGCACCGACCGGTTGATTCGTCTTTGATCCTGTAAGCGCAACTTGTCAGTATCCGCACCCGATGCTTTGTCACGCACCGAAGCCATTCGCGACCGTCACATCCAGCAACCTCGGACCACCGCTTTGCATGGACTCGCGCAATGCGGGACCGACATCCTGCGGATCGGTGATGCGTCGCGCCGGCACGCCCATCGATTGCGCGAGCATCACGAAGTCGATTGGCGGATCGTCCATGTCCATGCCGACAAACTTGTCCGTCTTGCGGAAGGAAACCAGTCGCTCCTTCAGGATGCGGTAGCTGCGGTTGTTGGGGATTACATAGGTGATCGGCAGCTTGAGATGCGCGGCGGTCCAGAGTGCTTGGATGGTGTACATCGCACTGCCGTCGCCGACGATGGCGACCACCGGGCGATCGGGCAGCGCGATGCTGATGCCGACCGCTCCGGCCATGGCGAAACCGATGCCGCCCGACGCCAGACCGTAAAAACCCTGGTGATCGCGCAGCGGCAGGTAGTTGAGCAACTGGAACGTCGAGGTCAATCCTTCCTCGACTACGACGGCATTCTTCGGCACGGCTTCCGAGAGCCGCATCATTAGCACTTTCGGATCCATCGGTCGGATGTTTTCGAGTTTCGATGTTTCCTCGCACGCCTTCGCGCGCTTCACGCTCCAGTTGTTTTTCGCGATTTCGGCGAGCCGTGCCGAAGCAGTGGATTTCTGGGCGGCCGTCATGCGCGAACGCAGCACTGCATTGAGTGCGCGCAGGGTTTCTTTTACGTCGGCTCTGATCGCGATCTCGGTTGGGTAATTCTTGCCAAGTTCCCAGTCGCGTTCGGAAATCTGCACGATCGGCATGCCATCGGGCAATGCGTCGATCGGGTTGTGCACCGACATGCGCAACACGTCCGCGCCGAGACAAACGAGCAGGTCGTGAGGTTGCAGCCAGCCGCGCACCTGCGTCTGGCTGCGCGTGAGCTGGCCGACGAAGGCGGGGTGCTCGGACAGGAAGTGTGCGGCGTAGGGCACGGTCTGCTGCCACACGGCCACGCCCAGTGTTTCCGCAAGCTGTGCTGCTTCCTGCAACGCATCGCGGGTAGCCAGTTCGTGGCCGGCGATCAGCACCGGATTTCGCGCGGAGAGCAGGCGATTCGCCAATCGTTCGAGCGCACTATCGGATGGCCGCACTTCGGCATCCACGCGAGTCGGATGGCCGAGGTCGAGCGGCGCTTCCGCGTCGAGGATGTCGCCCGGCAGGCTGATGAACACCGGTCCGGTCGGAGGCGTCAGCGCCACTTTCGCGGCGCGATGGACGATGCGGGGCAGATCCTGCACGCGCGCGACGTCGACCGCCCACTTCACCATCGGCTGAGCGATCGGCACCAGCGGGTCGTAGAGCATCGGTTCCATCAGTCCGTGACCCTGCTCCTGCTGGCCCGCAGTGATCAGTACCGGCGAGCCGTAGAACTTCGCGTTGTAGAGCGCGCCCATCGCATTGCCCAGACCGGGCGCTACGTGCACGTTACAGGCGGCCAGTTTGTTCGAAGCGCGGGCATAACCATCTGCCATGCCAACCACCACCGATTCCTGCAGGCCGAGTACATAGTTGATCGCCGATTGTTGCGACATCGCCTCCATGATGGCGAGTTCGGTGGTGCCGGGATTGCCGAACAAATGGGTCACGCCTTCCTGTGCAAGCAGTTTCGTGAAAGCGGTGCGGCCGGTGAGAGTCGGGGGAAGCGGGGAGCGATCCATCGTTTTAGGGGCTAGGGGCTAGGGGTTAGGGGATAGGGGATAGGGTCTAGGGCAGGGCGAGAGCGGGGATTTATCGGATGCGCGTCCCACAGTGCGGACAAGCGCGCGGACTCATGAAATTCGCCCGGGTCGGGCCGAGCCCGCCGCACTTGTATTCGTTCAGCGTCTGGTAGGGCAGCACGCCGCAATTCGGACAACGATAGAGCGCATTCAGCGCCCGTACAACGCGGATGATGGTCACCGCGACCAGTCCGGCGGTCACCATCGCCGCCGTCCAGGACAGTTGCACCGGCATGTTCAGGACGCTCACCACAATTGCCAGGAGCGCGATTGCCGCGAAGCAGCCGAATACCATGCGCCGGTTTACCCGCCAGATTTCCGTGCGGCGCTGCTCGAAGGACGATAACCGGGCTTGGTCCACGTGAAAGGTTCCGGTAAGTCGGGACGTGAAGGTCCCATTGTGCGGCGTCGGCGGCACGTTCTCAAGCCTGCCCAATCGCCGGCGCTGCCGCCCAAACCAGCACGTTGGCGAATGATTGGCCCGCGGCATTCGGCTCGACGCCCGGTTCGAAACCCAAACTGTCGAGCAGATGCAACCATTCGTCGATGCGCCTGTGATAATGCCTCGGCATGGCTCGCGCAGTCAGCAGCGAACCGAAACGATCGGCGGCCTTCCCGACGTGAAACCGCCAGCCCGCGGAAATGTCGGCCACCCGCAGGATCAGGAGCCCGCCACCGCGCAGTGATTGCGCGACTCGTTCGAGCAAGGAAACCTGAGCGTCCGTCTCCAGGTAATGCAAAATGTCGATCAGAACGACGACGTCCGCGTCCGGTAGCGGCACATCGCGCAAGTCGGCGGTGCGGATGGTCGCGCGATTCTCCAGCGTGATCTGTGCCCGCTGCGCCGTCCTGCGTTCCGATTCGATGCCGAGCAGTCGCAACCCCAATGGCGGTGCAACCCATCCGGGAGGCCAGAGTCCGGCTTCGAATCTTTCGCGCGCCGCCAGCAGCAGCGAAGAGAGGACCGCGTGTCCGCAACCGAGATCCAGTACCCGCGCCCGATCGGGGATGCACCCCGAACGCAGCAGCGCGATGAATACCGGATCGTGCGTGAGCTTGCCGCGAACAAAATAATAGGCGTAGCGCCCGGCTGCAAGATAAGGTCTGGACGCAGCTTCGATCAGCGCGCCGATTTCCGGATGCATCATCCTAGAAAAAACAGTTGCACCGCCAAGGACGCAAAGCGGCACACGGACACGTTACCGACGTAGTCGGCCGATTGCGGGAAGTGCGCCGAAGCACCGCCTCCCGCCCCGGATGGCTACGCCAACGCCGTGTCGACAGTGCCCAAGGAAAACAAGTGCATGGATTTATCAGCGCCTTAGCCCTTTGGGTGAGTTCGGTCAGACACGCCTATCGCCTTCCTTTGCGTCCCTGGCGTCCTTAGCGGTGAATGAACTGCCGGATTTAGCATCACTGCATAGCCAACGGCAACGAAACCGGCTTCAGTCCCGCGGTGGCAATTCTGTCCAGCAATGCGGGCAGGACCTCGAGAACGATGGCCCGCTGAGCGCGGGTCCGGCGGTCGTGGAGCAGCAAGATGTCGCCCGCCGATAGTTTCCGGGTAAGGCGATTCAGCACGACCGTGGGATCGCCGGCGACCGTGTCGAAACCGCGCCGTGTCCAGGTGATGTAGCGCAATCCCAATCGCGCGATCACCGGATCGAGCATGGGACTGCGTATCCCCATCGGAGAGCGGAAGAACGCGGGCGGTCGTCCGGTGATTGCGGCGATGATCTCCTGTGCCGTGCCGATGTCCTCCCTGAGTGCCCTCCATGCGAAAAATCCGAAGAAGCCCGAATGCTTCCGGCTGTGGTTTTCGATGCTGTGTCCGCGCTTCACGATTTCACGAATCAGATCGGGGTGAGCCGCAGCCTTGTCGCCGACGACGAAGAAGCTGGCCTTCGCATGATACGAATCCAGAATATCCAGCACCTTCGGGGTCACGTCCGGGTCCGGTCCGTCGTCGAACGTCAGCGCGATTTCCTTCCGACTCGCCGCGGCGTCGGGCAGGCGCAGCATGTTGGCACCCAATAGACGGCTCCTCGGCCACAGTCCGATCAAGGCGAGCAAGACGTGATTGAGCACAACTGCCGTCAGGATAGACGGCCACCACTGCGGCCGCGCGATCAGCGTGATCAATGCCGAAATGTGAAATCCGGCCGAGAGCCAGATTGCAACGCCGGGCCGCCAAGCCCGGCGCCGGCCCTCCCCATTGCGTGGAGAAGGGCTCAGGTCGACGGTTTCCCCCATGAATCGCGTAGCGTGACGGTGCGATTGAACACCGGAGCGCCGGCCCTGGAGTCGCTGCGGTCCGCGCAGAAATAACCGTGACGTTCGAACTGGAAACGCTCTTCCGGTTTCGCGTCTTTCAGGGCGGGTTCGCAATAGGCGTGAATGAGTTTCTTCGAACCCGGATTCAGGTCTTCGAGGAAATCGCGCTCCGACCCGGGGTGCGGGACCGCGAACAACCGGTCATAGAGCCGCACGTCGGCTTTGTACGCGTGGCGCGCGGACACCCAGTGGATGTTGCCTTTTACCTTGTAAGTATCCGCGCCCGGTGTGCCGGACTTGGAATCGGGAAACATCTCGCAATGCACCGCCGTGACATTGCCGCCTGCATCCTTGTCGGCGCCGATGCACTTCAACACGAAACCGTAGCGCAACCGCACCTGGTTGCCGGGAAACAGCCGAAAGTAGCCTTTGCTCGGCACGTCCATATAGTCCTCGCGCTCGATCCACAGTTCGCGCGAGAACGGCAGCGCGCGCCTGCCCCAATCCGGCTTCTGCGGATGGTTGGGTGCTTCGCATACCTCTTCCTTGTCGGCGGGGTAGTTGTCGATCACGAGCCTGATCGGATCGAGCACCGCGATGCGCCGTGGCGCGCTCTCGTTCAGCGTTTCGCGCATGCAGTCTTCCAGCACGCTCATATCGATCCACGAGTCGGATTTCGACACGCCGATGCGCTCGGTGAACAGGCGGAAACCTTCCGGCATGAAGCCGCGACGGCGCGCGCCGACCAGCGTCGGCATGCGCGGGTCGTCCCAGCCGTCGACGTGTTTTTCCTCGACGAGCTGGATCAGCTTGCGCTTCGAGAGCACGACATAGGACAGATTCAGGCGGGCGAATTCGTACTGCTGCGGCAGCGGTCGCGCGAGCAAGCCGAACCCCGCCAGCTTTTCCAGTACCCAGTCATACAGCGGACGATGGTCTTCGAATTCGAGCGTACACAGCGAATGCGTGATGTTCTCCAGCGCGTCGGAGATGCAATGCGTGTAGTCGTACATCGGATATACGCACCATTTGTCGCCGGTGCGATGGTGGTGCGCGTGGCGGATGCGGTAGATCACCGGATCGCGCAGGTTGATGTTCGGTGAGCTCATGTCGATCTTCAGCCGCAGCACGTGCGCGCCGTCCGGAAATTCGCCGGCCTTCATTCGATGGAACAGGTCCAGGTTCTCTTCGCGTGAACGGTTGCGGTAGGGACTGGACTTGCCGGCTTCGGTCAGGGTGCCGCGGTAATCGCGCATCTCGTCCGCGGACAGGCTGTCGACATAGGCCAGATCATGCTGGATGAAGGCTTCCGCAAATTCATAAAGCGTATCGAAATAGTCCGACGCGTAATAAAGATGCGGGCCCCAGTCGAACCCCAGCCATTTCACCGCGTCCAGGATCGAGTCGACGTACTCCGTGTCCTCGGTGACCGGGTTGGTATCGTCGAAGCGCATGTGGCAGCATCCGCCGTACAGCAGTGCCACGCCGAAGTTCAGGCAGATCGACTTGGCGTGCCCATAGTGCAGATAGCCGTTGGGTTCGGGCGGGAAGCGCGTGCGGATTTTCGCGGGATCGGCGGACGCGGAAGCGTGGGCCGACGCCGGGCCGGGCTTGCCGTCCCACCTGCGCGCAGCGTTTTTCCCCCGCGCGAGATCGGCTTCGATGATGTTGCGGATGAAATTGGTGACTTGGGCGACGGAGTGCGGGTGCGCCTTATCGCCGGTTGCAGGTTTGTTCACGCTGGCTGACGGAATGATTGAGAACGAGGCCGTTGCAATATCGGGGCCGTTGCCGTTATCGAAGCAATCGCAATCTTAATGCCTCGAAAGCCTTTCGTGGGCGGAAACTGGCGTTCAGGGCGCGGATTCAGGGGGCGGCGAACCCGTTGCCGGCGAACCGCTGGCCTCCGCGGCGCGCTGCAACCTCTGTTTCTTTTGTTGTTCCATCGACTGGCGGTGCTTGCTGATGGCGAAACCCACGGCGCCGCCCATGACCCCGGCGATGATCAGGCCGGCGATCGGAACCCAGCGCGGCAAAGGGTCGGGCGACCCGTCCAGCAAATGGGCTGCCGCGGCAAGCGGCAGCCCAGCCAGCCCGGAAGCGCAAAGAAGTTGGAGCGTTCGTCTATTCATCCCGTGCGCTGAAGCAATCCAATAAAACAGTCATACCAGCGGGCGGACAGTCGAAGGATTTCGCCGGATTTCGCTTTGCGCTTAACCCCGTTTCCGGACAACGCCCGTTTACAGGAGGGCAACCCACTCAACCGGAAAGGAACGCTCATGTTTTCCCGCCGTCTGCGCGCCCCGTTTGCCATGCTGACTCTGACCGCTTCGCTCGCCGCCTTTGCCGCGGACGAAGGGACCCACGCCATTACGATCTACAGCACCATGACGCCGGGCTCGATATCGCCGGACCAGTATCGAAACGGAGGTGGCGGCAACAGTCTACCCGGCTACGCGACCGTTCGTCACGAGCGCGAAATCGCGCTGAACCCCGGCCGCAATACGGTTCGCTTCACCGATGTCGCCGGGTTCATCGACCCGACCACCGTGTCGTTTTCCTCGCTGACCGACCCCATTGGCACGCGCGTGATGGAGCAGAACTTTCAGTTCGACCTGGTGAGTCCGGAAAAGCTGCTGACGCGCTTCATCGATCGCGACATCGCGGTCGAGCGCATGGTCGGCAACCGGATCGAGACGCTGGAAGGCAAGCTGCTCTCGACTCAGGGCGGCATGGTCATCCGGGAGGCGGACGGGTCGGTGCGCACGCTGCCTTACAATGCCGGCGTGAAACTGCCTTCACTTCCCGGCGGACTGATTACACGGCCGACTCTGGTATGGGACGTGATTGCCGGCAAGGCCGGAACGCACAAGACACGCGTTGCTTATCAAACCACCGGCATCACCTGGTGGGCGGACTACAACCTGACCTTTGCCGAAGGCAAGGATGCCAACTCCTGCAAGGTGGACATCGGCGCCTGGGTCAGCATCCTCAATCAATCGGGCGGCAGTTATCCCGACGCGAAAATAAAACTCGTCGCAGGTGACGTGCATCGGGCCGAACACACCGGGCAGGCGGTGCCGATGGCGGCAAAGGCGATGCGGAGCGAGATGGCCGACGAGGCGCGCGGATTCGAAGAAAAATCCTTCTTCGAGTATCACCTCTATACCCTGGGGCGACCGAGTTCGCTACCGGACAATTCCACCAAGCAGATCGAATTGTTTCCCAAGGTGGCGGGAGTGGCCTGCGAAAAGACGCTCGTGTACTACGGCCAGGCCGGGCAATGGTATGGCGGCGGGCCGATGACCGACCGCAACTACGGCATTACCGGCAACAAGAAAGTCGACACCTATTTGTCGTTCAAGAATCGCACCGAAGACGGCATGGGCGTGCCGCTGCCATCCGGCCGGGTGCGCGTCGCCAAGCTCGACGGCGCGGATGGCAGCCTGGAGTTCATCGGGGAAGATCGCATCGATCACACGCCGAAGAATGAAACGGTACAACTGAAACTCGGCAGCGCCTTCGATGTAGTGGGCGAGCGCCGGCAGGTCGATTTCAAGGTCGACTCGAACCGCAATACCATGACCGAGGAGATCGAGGTCAAGATCCGCAACCGGAAGGACGAACCGGTGCGGGTAATCGTCAAGGAAAACCTCTACCGCTGGACTAACTGGAAGATTACGCAGGCGAACCAGGCTTATGAGAAGCAGGATTCGCGCACGATTCACTTTCCTATCACTGTCGCGGCGGACGGGGAAGCGGTGGTGCACTATACGGTTCGGTATACGTGGTAATGGGTAGCTGGCCAGGGGCCGGCACTAAGAGCGTTGACGCAAAGTTCGCAAGGGAAAAGAAAGGACGCACAGGAAAGCATAAGGGTAGCATTTGAGTTAGTTGCGGATCGTGAGGTATTGACTGCCGAACATAGACGGGCCGGCCGAAGTCCGGCATTCAGGAACGTCGATTCATTCCAATACCTTCTGTTTAATACCACCTTATGGGGGACCCTTGAGGGGTGCGCCCACTTTACTGAAGCAACCAATTAGAAACTTTGGACTGCGGCCATCGTATTACTAGGAAAGTTCACTTTTTCGTCGGTTCACTGATAATTGCCCGGGCCCGAATCTTGAGCGTCAGGCATCACGTACAGCGGCCCGTTTCTCAGGTATTCCTCGACATTGGCCCAACTCGCTCGCGATTTGTAGAGCTTCACAATTTCGGTGCTGATAGAAAGAGCATCCCGGGCGCCCGGAATGTTAAGTGTTCGTTCAAGATCGTTGGTTCCATCACGCCATGAATCGTCATGGGCGTGCTTATCCGAGTTCTGGTCAACGTAAGAAAGAAATTGCGTAATGGCGCCTAAGCGAGGCTCGTATGCGGTCGCCCGAGTTACGTGGCCGTGAGCATAGGAATCCTGAATCATGTGTAAAAAGCTACCTAGAGCGCGAGCTTGGGTATCGGTCGCTGTCTTAGCGCGCATCAAACTCAATGCATTCTGATTAGCAATTGAATTCAGTAAGGCTTTTGCCGTCGCATCTGTCTCTAGCGGTTTGTGCGCATCAATTTCACCAATCGCAATTCTGTAGGAAACACTGGCCCAAGCTAGTACGCGTTCAGCTGTTTCGGTCGCTTTCACTCCATTCCGGTCAGCCATTCCGTGAAGGAACTGAAGATCGCCAAAATGACTTCTTCCGAGAAGTGGACATTTAAGATTTTGAAAATCTGTGCCCTGACTTGTGGCCTGCTTTGCATCGTTAAAGTCTAAATACCAAACAATACCGAATGAAGGTTTTAGTGGACTAAATTCGTTCTCTTCAAAGAGCTGCGCGCAGGGATCATCGTTCCAGAATGCACCACGAATAAACTGTGCAGCATCATGATCCTTCCGCTTGGTGGTTTGTTTAAGTATGCCGCCGTCAATAAGCGCTTTGAGTGTCAGGGTTTCGTGTACTGGATCTCCGATCGCAAAGGGCCCTTCGACTTTGAATTTCCCGGTTCCATCTGGCAGGAGCTTCACTTTCCAGATTGAGGTCTCGGTTATAGGTTCCGCCGCCGCTTCTATTGCTCCATCAAACAGAAAAATACCGATCGCAGAAAGAATCAGTATCGATTGTTTCATCGAACCAGCGGCGCAGTATGGGAAATGAATAATCCCGGAAGTGTCCTAGTGATCTCCACTCCGTCTATTAACATCTTTGTAATAAGCGAGCATCCATCGAGATACTTACGACCGTCGATCTGTAACGCTTCAAAAACCGTCTTGTAGCTAGGCCCCTTGCTAACCTCGGCGATAGACTCGACGCGACAAATGCCGAACTCGTTGCAATCACGCTTCCGTTGCGTGAATACTAACGTCGGGAGATCGCGATTCGCAGAATCCGACGACTCGCATTCCATAGTGACTAAGGATACGGGTGATATCGTTGGTTGTTTTGCAGATGTTCTGATTTCGACGATCATTCCAATGTTTTTCACGAATTCACGGCCTTCTAGTTCCCGTTTTAGCACGTCCGCTAACAGCCGGTAGCCACGGGATTTTCGCACAGCAGCCAGGCGCGCGTCGGAAAGTATTCGGTAAGCGACGGAGCGCGCTTTGATCCGGGTTTCATCGTCTATTTTCTCGTTGGCCGCGTCTCGCAGTGAATTGCGAAGATCTGCCTCGCGCCTTGAATCAAAGTCTCCAAAGGTCACGGCATCTTCGATAAAGGCGTCTAGCGTCGACACTCGCTCCCAAGTCCCTAGGCTGACGTTGTCGATAGTCTTACCAAATTCTAGGTCAAAATACTCAATAAATCGACGAAGGTCTTGATCACCTCCAATTTTCCGAAGTTTGCGAATTCCCATCTCGTCATAATATCCGGGACGTAGTCCCATCTTCTCAACTTGCTGAAGACTAAGTTCTGCCTGAGTCGCCCAGCGCTCGATGGTATTTGGGGAAATTTCCAGGCCTGGAATATTCGCTGACATCGATATAGGAGAAATCGTCGTGTCTTCGGATTTGCTCTGCGCCGATACATAGGCCGGGACCGCACAGACTAGGGCCCCAAGACAGATTAAGCTTAGCCTACTCGTGATGCCGGCAATGTTCATTTGGCGTCTCCGTAGTACGTTTCTTGTATGCTTCGCAGGTAGATTTCTCTTTGAGCAGCTGTCGCTTCTGAGTCTGGTAGTGGCGATTTTGTACCAACTTTATATTGCGTCAAAACTAAGTTCTGGCTGCCCGAACCTAAAGGGTGTTGGACAAGTGGTACGTTCTTGGGCCGTTGCGGTTTCTTTTGTTCCATATCTGTATGCAATGGCACGTAGCGACGAACATAATTCTTTATATCATGTGACTCGATCTTCCCTGTTACGTCTCCAATCCCTAATTCGTCAGCTCGCACAAGCGCTTCGACAAAATAGTGCGTAAACACGCTTATCCCCAGATGCCGATCGAAGAATGACATTTCACCAAGCTTGCTTGAATACAAGTAATCCGGTAGTTCCTCATCCGTCTTTGTTCCTTGCAGTTCAGCGCTATTTTTCAGTTGATCGGCGCAGGCATCGACGACAAGAAATTTGTCAGTAGAATTGGCCCTGTCGGCCATGATGTTGAGTATGTGCTTTACTTGGACGAAGGAATTCGGGGTGCTGACCCGACTGTCTGGTACAGCTAACACTCGGTCAGCCTTCCCGAAGATTCCACCGTGACCGGTAAAGTAGATTAGTAATAAATCGTTCTCCTCTGTTTCCTCGAGAGCAATGAGCCTGTCATTAATTAGTCTATCCACATGCAGCGAGTTGATAGGCAAGGATGGACTATCGCCGGGAATTAATAGGCTACGAAAATCAAACCGCGAACCGATTGGCGGCATTAGATCCGAATAAATCTCGATCTGATCGAACCCGAGTCTCTCAAGCGCATTGGCGACTGCCTCTAGGTCGTTGGCGGCAACAGGGAGATCTCTAAATAAACCTTTGCTTGCTCCACTTTCATATTTTCCGAGCCCAATCAGCAAGGCAATCCTATGATCGTATGCGAATGCGGAATTCGGAAGCGTACTGACCATCGAAATTGAGATTGTTACAATCAAGTTCGCAAACGTTGAACACGTAAAGAGCGATCTTCGAATGGAGGACAGGCACATAAAGTCGTCAAAAGGATTTTCGCGCGACGGTTAGGCTAACCAGATTATTTGCCATTTTCCCTTGAGGGCTTAAATAGTGGCGCATCCAGCGCGGTGGAGTCAAGGGACAATCTTGATCCGGGTAATAAATCACGAACGCTGCCCCAATTCCTGTACGCAAGGTGCATGGGGCAAGGAAGCGGCTGCCACCGCGGACGGCATGGGCGTGCCACTGCCGTCGGGTCGGATAAGAGTAGCCAAGCTCGACAGCGCGGATGGCAGCCTGGAGTTCATCGGGGAAGATCGCATCGATCACACGCCGAAGAACGAAACCGTGCAGCTCAAACTCGGCAGCGCCTTCGACGTTGTGGGCGAGCGTCGCCAGGTGGATTTCAAAGTCGACACCAACCGTAACACCATGACCGAGGAGATCGAGGTCAAGATCCACAACCGCAAGGACGAACCGGTGCGGGTGATCGTAAAGGAAAACCTCTACCGCTGGACGAACTGGAAGATCACGCAGATGAACCAGTCGTACGAGAAACAGGACTCGCGCACGATTCACTTTCCGGTGACGGTCGCTGCCGATGGGGAGGCGGTGGTGCGCTATACGGTTCGATATACCTGGTGACTGTTAGCCGGCCAGGGACCGGAGCGTTGACGCAGATACCCTACGTGCCGCCTGGCACGTCGGAGTACCCGTTTAGGACGCAGAGGAAAAGCAAGAGAGGGCGCGGAGGAAAAAGAACTGATGAGCTGATACTTGTTTGCAGAGGAAAGATTCTGTTATGTTTCACTTGGTCCGCGGTCATTGAAACAGCGCAGCCTCGATTGCTGCGATACCACGAGATCTGTGCTCAGGGGTCCATGCATCCGTACCGTACACACGGTCAGTTCGCTCACTGCGAGTGTCGATGAGCGAGCGCAAGGCTGCAGCCTGTCGTTCACTGAGGTACTGAAGAACTGGATCCAAGGTGCCAGCATATTGAACGGAGATAGCCAATCGCATTACCGATTTCAACACTCGGTCGTGCGTAAAGAAGAGCGCCTCCCATTTCTCTTGCGGATTAGTCCAGATTTTGAAGTAGTGATCGACGTGAAACAGGTCCCACGTCATATTGAAAACTGCGATACGTCTCAAGTGTTCGGGCCGGTCTGGACGGAACTTCATCATCTTCGGCATGGGATTCTGGCCGAAAAGACGTACTGCGTAGACTACACACGGCAACGATAAGCGGTACTCACGCAACATCCACTCTACATAATTTTCTAGTTTCCGATTTTGTGGGATGTGGGCGTCCCAGTACACCGATATCGCCCCGAGAACTAATAGGTAAACTGAGTCCCAGTGTGTCAACCTCCTATATTGTGTAAGCCCTGCGGCCAGCGATTCTCGCTCGACGTGCACACGATCAATGTCTAGAAGGTTATCCACGACGCCCAGAGCATACTGCGCTAGGTAGTCTACATCTGCGTTGTCGAGCGATCGCAATAGTTGGACCTCTGTGAGTGCCTCCTCCAGGTTCTCAGCGTTGTAGTTGATCCTTTCATAGACTGCCAGGGCCGGCTCTATCTGGATGTCACTCAGGCGACAAAAAACGAGAAGGGCGCAAGCGGTTCGGTAGTTCTGGTGCGGTTTGCCCTTTTTCAGACAATTGACAATGAACTGAAGTACGTTGAGGTCGATTAGGGCTCGGTATTCGGTTTCGTCGAATTCCCTGTTGTGGAGGTAGTTTGCAGGATTGTAGAGACCTTCTGGATTCGGTTTGCGGAAGTTGTGAACCAGCCAGTCCGCGCGCGCGAGGTCTTCGACAATTGCATCATAGTACCCGGGCAGTGCTGCCAGGAGCTGGTTCATTCGTTAAGCGCTTATCGGCCGATGGAGGAGACATAACACTTGGGCCTAACTCGCATGCAAAAGCAAGTGTAGCGCCGCTGTTTGCGTGTCCGGTTGGCGCACTTGTTGGACCACTCATTGACGGACATGTACACCATATCCTATTTCGAGAAAAAGCTTCCCGATTGGAGAATAGCGATAACCTGCACCCCCGCCGACCGACCCAGAGCCCTCCAAACTCACCGTTAGTAATCCGGCCAAACTGAGTTCGTGCTCAATGTCCTCAGTAATGTCCATCATCGGACCTTCGCGCGTATAGAACCAACGCACGTGCGGTATCAGCGAAAAGTTGAGGCGCTGCAGTGCTTGGGCAAGGCGAGAGAAGGTTGAATAGTCCACTTGCTCCCGAATATACGCTGCGAAAAAGCGTGCTAGCAGGGCTGGCTTATGTATATTGTCGAGGCGTTCCAGCGCCAACAACAGATTTTCACCCAGACCACTCTGTTCTTCCGTACCGTCAGGGTGTCTCGCCAAGAGCTTCGCTCTTTCTTCGACGGGAACTTTCCTAAGCTCGAGCAGGAAACGAAGAAGTTTCCTCAGGAAGAGTTCTTCCGCAACTGATTGGCCCGCCTTCGCAAGCTTAACAAGTATGCCGACGACGGGAAGCTCTCTGAGGACCCCTTCGGTTAAAACGCTGTCGAGAGCAACCTCGGCCGAATCGAACGCGATATCTCCGAGTTCGCGGCTTGCGACAGTCCTAACAAGCGCAGTTCCGGGGGGAATCTCTTTCGTGCTCATTTCTCGACGTCACGAGTTGTCCAACCAATTAGATCGAGGGCGGGACGCCCTTGGGCGGAACGTCCCCTAAAGCGGCGGGTTGGGCCGCACGTGCTTGAACTTCTTCGATTCTTAACCGACTGTTCTTAGCACCTGCATCGATCTCCGCAGAAACCCTCTTCACTTCAGTAGGTAGGTCCGTCTTGAACCTGCTGGAATAGCTGGATTTCGTCAGCACACGAATTACTCGAACAAGGAATGGAGCGTCCTTGGTTAAAAGGTTAGAACTCGCGAATAAACGAATGAGGTCCAGTTTCTCTTGTAGAAGGAACTCTCGCATCTCCACATATCGCCCCCGAGAATGGCGAATGTTAGCGACATACATCGCCGGATCGATCTTCTTAGATATAAATGCTTCCGCGATTCGCGCGTACGACCGGTCGATAGTGACTAAGGAGTCGTTCAATTTTCGAAGTTCAACGTTGAGGGTATAGACGTCGTTGGCAAAATCGAGGTTTGTTAACCCAATAACTAATTCCCGATCTATTGGATACTCGTGAAATCGATTGATGAAGATCGGTAGGTCATTCGATTGAAGCCGCTTTTCATCGAAAACACTCAAGAAATTGACGACGATAAAGATGTTGTCTCCAGTGATGTTGAGGCAGTCGTTGAAGTAGTGCTGCAACCGGACCAGTGACGTGTGGTGCTTCTCCTTGCGCTCATAAATTCGCTTGAGGCCTTCGCCGAAACGAACGAACAAGAACGCGAAGAACGCTCCAGAGAACGCGCCCAGCAGCGCACGAAATGCTTCTCGGTCGGACCCTTGCCACGCCTCCCAAAACACCCATGAAACGGATCCAGCGCCGATCGCAGCTAGTGCTGCGACGACCGTAATTCCGAGAGCGAACAAGAGGTTCTTCATCTGCAAAGTGCGGATCCTCGGAGTGGTGAAAACGTGAAGTAGACCTCCCTAAAAGACTTTATAACCTGTCACTTAGGAGGTCTAATTATTTAGATTCAATGCAATCGGCATGCCGATCCAATTTAGACCGTCTCCGCCCCGATTGCAAACTGTCATCCCTCTCCGCGGTGCAGAACAAAATGGCGATCGACGATCGCCTTATGCAATCCTACTCCGGGATTTTCACTACCTCATGAATACCGAGAACAAAGTGGAAGCCAGAACCTGATTTGCTCCAGGTGATTTAACTTAAAGGCGTCGGGCGAAAAAGAGGGGCGCGGAGTAAAGATGGAATTCAAGAGCCTTTGGTAAACATGAAACTCGATACGCTGCCGCTGCCGAAAAAGGTGTTCTCGTGATAGAAACGTGTGGCGACGTCCCGCTCGTCCGCGCCGACGGCTACCATCAGCGGCAGCAGATGTTCTTCCCGGGGATGCGCCACGCGCGCCGAGGGCGCGGCTTCCCAGGAGGCCAACGCGGCGGCGCGCTCCTCGAAATGCGTCCCTTCGAGCGTGCGCTGAAGCCAATCGTCGAACGCAGCGGAGGGAACTTTCGCTTCCGGGCCGAGCATCCTGAGATTGTGGTAGCTCGACCCGCTCCCGACGATGAGTACGCTTTGGTTACGAAGCGTTGCCAGGGCGCGCCCGGCGGCCAGGTGGTCTTGCGGATCGAGTCCGCGCTTGAGGGATAATTGCACGACTGGAACGCTGGCATCGGGATAGATCACGGCCATCGGTACGAATGTTCCGTGGTCGAAGCCTCGCGCCGGATCGAGCCGTGCGGCGATACCCGCGCTTTGGAGCAGACCATGCACTTGCTCCGCTAGTTTCGGCGCGCCGGGCGCGGCGTACTGGATCTGATACGTGTTCTCTGGAAAGCCGGTGTAGTCGTAAATCATTGGAGGACTGGGGTGGCTCATCACGGTGAAGTCTGCTTCCTCCCAGTGCGCCGATATCATCAACACGGCTTTCGGCGTCACGCCCACAAGTTGTGGTAGTTGTTGCAGTGCTGCCTCGAGCTTACGGTGGGTATCGCGCATCCGGCCTTCTATCCATGGCCATGGCCCGCCGCCATGCGAAATGTAGAAAGCCGGAAGTCCGGGTGTCGTCATTGGAAGTCCTCGCGAACGATTGATTCGAAAGTGTAGCCTACGCTGACGCAGGCTGACTCAGATGACGAATCCTGCACGAAAGAGCGGAGTTCAGGGGCGTTTGGGTGACGCGACGACCGCGGTGCCGTAGCACAAGACTTCCGTAAGACCCGCCATGACTTCGGTCGCGTCGTAGCGCACGGCGACAATGGCGTTGGCTCCGAGCTGTTGCGCATGCTCGCACATGAGATCGAAAGCCTCGGTGCGGGCTTGCTCGCAAAGATTGGTATAGATCGTGATATTGCCGCCGAACAGCGATTGCAGCGCCCCGAAGAAATTGCCGACGATCGAACGCGATCTGACCGTGATGCCGCGCACGATTCCGATATTTTTCGCGATGTCATGGCCAGGCAGATCGAACGTGCTCGTGATCATGGATTTCAGCATTTACCCTCCTGAACTGGTTTGCGACGTAAAACAGGTTCTTTTTACCCGGCTCATTCCGCTTTGGCTCCTGAATCCTTGACGACCTTTGCCCATTTCGTCGTTTGCGCAACGAGGAATGAGGAAAATTCCCGAGGCGTCCCTCCCAAGGGTTCGACTCCCTGGTTGTTGAACGCCTGCTTCACCTCGGCGATCTTGAGGATGCTGTTGATCTCCGCGCTGAGTTTCGCGACGATGGATTGCGGCGTTCCGGCCGGCGCGACGACGCCGAACCATACTGATACATCGAATCCAGCTACACCGGATTCCGCGACGGTCGGCAGTTCCTTGATGAAGGGCGAACGTTCCTTGCTCGATACCGCAAGCCCGCGCAGCTTGCCTGCCTTCACCTGTTGCAGCACGTTCGGGACGTTATCGAACATCAGGTCGACTTGGCCGCCGATCAGATCGGTCACGGCCGGGGCACTGCCTTTGTAGGGGACGTGAACGATGTCCACCCCGGTCAGGCTCTTGAACAACTCCATCGACAGATGATTCGACGAGCCGTTGCCAGCGGATGCGTAATTCAACTTTCCTGGTTCTGATTTCGCGAGAGCGATCAGTTCCATTACCGACTTCACCGGCAATTCGGAATTGACGACCAGCAGATTCGGCGTGCGGGCCGCAAACACGATCGGCACGAAGTCTTTGCCCGTATCGTAGGGCAGGGAAGCATACAGCGCGGGATTGACGGCGAAGGCGAAGGAGACGATCAGCAGCGTGTAGCCATCCGGCGCGGATTTCGCGGCGAGATTGGTGCCGATCGTAGTGCCGCCTCCCGGACGGTTGTCCACGATGACCGGTTGTCCCCATTTTTCGGTCAGCTTCAGTCCAAGCGTGCGCGCCAGGGTGTCATTGAAGCCGCCGGGCGGGTAGGGGACGATGATGCGGATCGGCTTGTTGGGATAGGTGTCGGCAAAGGCGAAATTCGTTGCGCCATAGAGGACAAAGAGAAAGAAGAAATGCTCAACACGAAGGACACGAAGGAACACGAAGGTAAATCGAAATAAAGAAAGATACGTAAATAAACTCGCCGTCGCATCGAACCTTACGCCGTTGTGTGGGATCCAGATCAATGGTGAGGAACTGCGTGTCGGGTGGAATCGCATCGCTACGTTCTTTCTCTCGTTTCCGGTGCCGCTGGTTTCCCTCGAGTCCCTTCCTGTTTTCCTTCGTGACCCTAAAAGGGTACTCCACGCTATCGCGAGGGTATTCGTGTTCAATGAGTTTCAGCGCTTTGATTTCCGGGCTTCGAGAAACTTTCGCATCGCCTCCTGCGGTTCGCCGCTGGCGTAGGCTTCCTTCTGCGCCACTTTTGCCGCTTCCAGTGCGGCGTCGAAACCGGCCTGGGTCAGCGTGCGGAAGCTTTGCTTGGTGAGCCGAAGCGCGGTCGGCGCGAGTTTCGATATCTCGGCGGCGAGCGCCAGGGACTTGGCCATGACTTCTTCGCGTGGCACGAGGTGGTTGAGGATCCCGATGTCGTGGGCAATTTCCCCCGAGATCAACTCCCCCGTCAGCGACAGTTCGATGTTCTTTGACAGCCCGAGATGCATGGTCATCAGATACGAGCCGACGATGCTGGCAAGGCCGGCCTTGATCTCCGGCTGGCCAAGTTTCATCTCCGGGTAGCCGACGCGCAGGTCGGCGCACAGGGCGATCTGAAATCCGGCGCCGGCCGCCACGCCGTTGAACGCGACGATGCAGGGTTTGTCCAGGTCGCGCACGGCCGCATACATCGCATGTTGCCGGGTGACCCATGAGTCGATGTGGTCGACCGTGTAACGGACGATTTCCTCCAGATCCTGGCCGGAACAGAAGGCGCGGTCGCCGGCGCCGGTCAGAACTACCGCCCGCACCTCCTCGGCCTTGTTGAGCTCGGCGAGCAGCGTAACGAGCGTCTCGCGCATTTCCATGTTCACCGCATTGAGGACTTCCGGCCGGTTGAGAATGACAATCGCAACCGAATCCCGGCGATCGAGTTTGACGCTGTCTCCCATCTGAGGATTCCGCGAGGTCAGACGTAAGCCGGACCTTCGATCACCGGATGGGCTTGCAGAAAGCCTTCGTCGAGGTCCAGACCGATGCCGTTTCCTTCCAGCGGCAGGACGTTGCCGTCCTTGTCTATCTTGTAAGGCGTCGAGACCAGCTTGTCGCGGAACAGGTTGTTTTTCGATATGTCCGCTTCAAAGTAGCCCCCGTTCTCGATCGCGGCCAGGAAATGGATGGTCGCGGCCATGTTGAGTCCGGTCATCGAGGTGTGCGGATGAATCGGCAGCTTCCAGCTCGACGCCAGCGCCGCAATCCGCAGGGCTTCGGTAATGCCGCCCGTCTTGGAGAGATCCGGCTGCAAAATGGTGATCGCCCCATCTTCGATCACGCGATTGAACTCGAAGCGGGTGTAATGGTTTTCGCCCGCGGCAAGCGGCACGCGTCCGTACCGCGCTGCTTCGCGGTATGACAGGTAATCGTGGGCGGGAAAGGGCTCCTCGAGCCAGCCGACGTCCAGTTCATCGAGCGCGGGCATCGCTGCCCGGGTATCGGCCACCGTGTAGCCGATGTTGGCATCGGTCAGAATCACCAGGCCGTCGCCGAAAGTCTGCCGCACCATGGCGACGCGCTCGATGTCGCGAGCGACGCTATCGCCGATGCGCAATTTGATTGCCTTGTATCCGGCCTGCACATGCGGCCGCGCTTCTTCCGCAAGCAACTTGGGATCCTGATAGCCGAGCGACACGCCGCCGGCGTAAGCCGGTATCGGCTTAGAGCGTCCACCGAGCAGCTTGTACAGCGGCAGCTTGAGTGCCTTGCCGCGGATATCCCAGAGCGCCATGTCGATGCCGGAAAGTGCGAGACAGGCGCCGGCTCCCATGCCGTGACTGGCGAGTTGCTTGTCGTACACCTTCTTCCATACGCCCGTGATGTCGTTCGCGTCCTGCCCGACGACGAGTTGTTTCATCGTGGTATTGACGAGGTGAGCGACAGCGCCGGGGCAGCGGCCGTGATGCGCTTCGCCCCATCCGGTTACGCCGTCCTCGGTGGAAACCTTGACGATGACGGCGTCGCGCTTGACGGTGCGACCGATGCCGAGCGTGACGCTGTCTTTCGGATCGACCGGAAAGGAAGTCGGATACGCTCGTACGTCGGTGATGCACAGGCCGCTCATTGTATTTCTCCCTGAAACATTCAAAACCAAAATCTCACCACGACAGCTTCAGCCGTAAGTGTTTCACCTTAAGTCACGAAGGACACGAAGCAACACGAAGAAGTACCGGAATCCTTACCTCGAAACTGCCGAAGCGCAACAACTCCCGGGGTCAATCACCCTCTCCGCCTTCAGGGGGAGAGGGAAGGGGTGAGGTGGACGATGTCCACAACGCGATATGCAGGCTGATAGGCGCGACGGAACGCCTCGGAATGATGAACCGCCGGATAGCCCTCGCGAGCAATCTTCCCGAAGTAGGCGAGGACGTTTTCGCGCGCAAACGGGATGCCGCCGGCAGCGGCAAGATCGCCGAGGCAGCCGCAGAACTTGGCCAGCTTGTCGGGTGAAGCCGGGTAGCTGTTCGCCGTTTCAACGAAGGCGCGATGGAGTGCATCGGCACTGCCGCCGGACGCCAGGTAGGATCGCAGGTGAACGCGGCCGAGCCGTCCGTCCGGGGAAATGACATCTTGTAATAATTCGGGAGGAGCCTCGCCCAATGCTGCGATCTCCTCGTCCAGTCGCTTGCGCGTTGCAGCAGGATTGTCCACCGCATGGCCCGGACCCAGCGCCGCCTGATGCAGCAGCTTGTAAATGTCATCAAGTTGCATTGCGGGATAACGGGCGAGATGGGCGGACAACAACTGGCTGACGAATTTCATGGGCGCTCCGGGTTGTCCAGCCATCTTAATCCACGACGGGCGTCCCATGGGGTGTCTCAAATTGAGACGGGTTGCCAATCGCATTGCGTAAGACTAAGGTTTGCGAGTCGTTTCTTGACGCTGGGGAACTGAGAACCCCGGTGGTCGCGTCCGAGCCTTTCGCGGCGCGGCCAAACACAATAACCTCGCCGGGGCGTTTGTCATCAAAGGCGGAGGTGACGTGAATAACTTGAACAACTAGGAGGAAGACCAACATGGAACGAGCACAAGATCACGAGCTCGCCAAGCCGGCCGAGGCGAGCGTCGAAAAGCCGGTGGGAATGAGCAGACGCAGTTTTCTGGCGACTGCCGCCGCGTCGGCGGCCGCCGCTGCAACCGCAACCTCGGCGTTTGCGGGCACCGACAAGTTCGGACGGGACCGCGATTGGACCGGCGAAGACCCGGTAACTTACCCCGAGCCAGCATTCGAAGTGAAGGACAAGCGCTTCAGCGGACGGCAAGGCAACGCCACGCTGCAACGGATCTGGCACGGCAGCGGCAACGACCGGGCTCTGTGGTGCGAAGGCCCGGTGTGGATGGGTGACTGGGGTTGCCTGTTGTGGAGCGACATTCCGAATCACCGCGTGCTGCGCTGGAACGAAGACGACGGTCATGTCAGCGTATACCAGACCGAGTCCGGTTACTCGAACGGCCACGGTCGCGACAACCAGGGCCGGTTGATCGCATGTGAGCACGATACCCGCCGGATGCGCCGCCGCGAATATGACGGCACATGGACGATTCTGTGCGACAGTTTCGATGGCAAGAAGCTCAATGCGCCGAACGATGTTGCGACTCACCACGACGGCTCCCTCTACTTTACGGACCCGGGCTACGGCATCATGGGACCGTACGAAGGGCACAAGGCCGAATTCGAGCTGCCGACACGGGTCTATCGCATCGATCCGGCAGGCAAGGTCACGATCGCAGCGGAAGGACCGATGCGTCGTCCGAACGGCATCTGTTTCTCGCCGGACTTCAAGCGCTGCTACGTTGTCGATACCGGCGCGACCGATGGGCCTGGCAATCCCGCCAACATCATCGTGTTCGACGTCAAGGGAACGGCGCTGTCCAACCCAAAGGTATTTGCGGATTTCGCGCCGGGCTTCACCGACGGCGTACGCTGCGACACCGACGGCAACGTCTGGTGCAGTTGGGGCTGGGGCGGCATGGATACCAACGGCGTGCGCGTGCATCACCCCGACGGTTCACTGCTGGCATTCCTGCATACCCCGGAAGTCATCGCCAATCTTACGTTCGGCGGTACCAAACGCAATCGTCTGATGATGTGCGGCAGCACGTCGATCTACGCGCTTTACGTTAACGCGGTCGGCCACGCACTCAGTTGATAGCAATCGCTTCGGTCAGCTAGGACCGGTGCAAAACAAAACCTGCACAGCGCAAGCTGTGCGGGTTTTTTAATGTCGTGAATTGGCAGGATGCAGGCTTGCCTGCGACCGTAAACTCCTTTATTCAGAACGGCAGACTGTAGCCCACCGTGAAGTAGTCGACGTAGCTGTTGATCTGCGTGTATTCGACGTCGAGGATGCCACGCCCCATGCGGAAGCCGATACCGATACCCGCCGAAAGGCTGGTGTCGTGGTCAAAATCGTCATCCCAGTAGGCCACCCCGAGTTTTGCCTTCAGGTGGATGTCGCCGTCGGTGCGATACACGCCGTAAGCCGCAACCGAATTGATGTTCCAGTCCTTGTTGGCGCCGATTGCGCCGTCGACGATGCCGAGATTCAGATCGGCTTCCCAGGAAAAATTCCCCTGGATTTGTTTGCCCAGCCGGCCGCCGATGGTCATGCCCGAATCATTGTCCGAACCATGCGGCTTTGTGAAGCCGACGGTACCACCGAACATGAGGCCATTCGTGCTCTGCGCCATCGCCGCGGAGGAGAGCACTGCAGTGATCAGTCCAAATGCCATCAAGATTTTCTTCATGTAGTTTCCTCTTTGCTGATTGTTCCGGAATGTGCGAGCACTGGATAATGCTCAAGCCATTAGTCGGAATTCGGCGGCAATAGTTCTCCGTTAGAAACCAGCGCCGGAACACGCAAGGAGGTTTGTCGTTTCTCGGCGACGGCCATGCCGGACAACGAAGCGGACGCGGGGGTCAGAGTTGTTTTCTTAGCAGGTCGCCGAGCTTGGCGACCGCCTGCTGGACGCGCGGTGACCATGGCTCCGCGCATCCCATGCGAATGCAATTGCGATAGCGGTCGGTTGCTGAGAACAGCGTGCCGGGGCCGAGCGAAATCTTGTTGCGCAGCGCCTGGCGGAACAACTCCTCGGAGTCGCAGCCTTCCGGCAGTTCCACCCAGAGGATGTAGCCGCCCGCGGGCCGGGTGATGCGCGTGCCTGCCGGGAAATGCTCGGTGATTGCCGTGGAGATGAGCGACACCTGGTCGCGGAATACGCGCCGCAGATGTCGCAACTGGCGGTCATATCCGCCGCTGGCGAGAAAATCCGCCACAACGAGTTGCAGCACTTCGGGGCTGCCGACGGAATTGATGAACTTCGCCATCTGCACTTGCGCATGCCAGCGGCCAGGGGACACCCAGCCCAGGCGAAACCCGGGCGCAACGGTTTTGGTGAACGACGAACACAGCATCACGTTGCCGGTGCGATCGAAAGCCTTGGCCGGCAACGGCCTGTCGTCTCCGTAGTAGAGGTCGCCATACACGTCGTCCTCGATCAGCGGCACGCCGCGCTTGTCGAGCATTTTTACCAGGCGCTTCTTGTTTTCGTCCGACATCGTGAAGCCGAGAGGATTCTGCGCGTTCGGCATCGTAATCACCGCTGCGATTTTCGAGCGCTCAAGCGCGAATTCCAGGGCTTCCAGCGAAATGCCCTCGCGCGGGTGCGTGGGAATTTCCAGCGCCTTGATCTGCAGACTTTCGAGAATCTGCAGCAACCCGAAATAGGTCGGCGATTCCAGCGCGATCGTATCGCCCGGTTTTGCCACTGCGCGCACACAGAGATTCAGGGCTTCCATGCAGCCGTGAGTCACGATGATGTCCTTGGCCGCAAGGCTGCAACCGAAGTCCAGCGATTTGCGCGCGATCTGGCGGCGCAGTTCCTCGTTGCCCGGCGGCAGCACGTATTGCGTCAGTGACAGAGGCTTGCGACGCGCGATTGACGAGATCGTCCGCTGCAATTTCGCGGTCGGCATGTGATCGGGGCCGGGACAGGCCGCGCCGAAGGACACCACATCCGGGCGGCGTGCATCGAGAACTTCCTGCACGAGAGCGCTGATCCCCACCAGTCGCGGCGCGACCGGAGGGTTCGAAATCGAAGGCTCATCCGCGACCGGCATGCGATGACGGACGTAGTAGCCGGCGTTCGGCCGTGCCTCGATCAGGCCGCGATTTTCCAGGACTTCGTAGGCCCGCAGTACGGTTGCTATCGATACCCTGCGCTGGGTCGATAGGCGACGCACGGACGGAACCCGTTCACCGGGGCGTAGCGTGCCGACGGAGATCATCCCCGAAATGGAATCGGCGACTGTTTCATAGAGCACGACTTGCTGTGTCATGGGCACACTCTACTTAAGAAAAGGCCGGCCGGAACCGGCACAGCTGGCTGCGCAATGGACCGTAACGGTTTTCAGCTTGGCAAACTGTAACGTAAACAATTTGGTTTGTCTGAATCTGTAATGATCATGATCCGGCGCCTAACATGGTTGCATGAAACCGGGCCCCAAAGATTCCGTCCTCGAACTTCTGCCGGCGCAGGTTCTGCGTCTGCGCGCGGCTGTGGGCGCAGCAATCAACTGTGATAACGGCACGTTGTGGGTGACGCAGGAAGGCCTTGCGCGGGACGATTTTTTATCTGCTGGCGAATCGCTTTGCATTGTCACCAATGGCGTGACGCTGGTGGAGACGATCGGCAACACGACTGCAAGACTGACGCTGCGTGCCCGTCATGCCTCCGCTCGCGTCATCAGTGCATATCAGGCTCGGGTGGCGTTCTAGGCGCAGTGGAATTTCCTGTACATACAGCAGGTGGCCGCCAGGTTCCGATCCGGGATCCTGCTGCTCCTGCCGGGGTCGCCAATCGCCGTCTGCGAGCGCAACGCTCGCTCCGTCTGTTTATTTGTAGACCAGCACCGGAATTTTCGAATGCGCGAGGACTTTAGCAGCCTGGCTGCCGAGCAGCAGCCCGGATAGTCCGGTGCGGCCGTGCGAGGCCATGAAAATCAGGTCGCACTTTTTCTTTTTGGCGGCATCGACGATGGCTTCCCAGGGCGTGACGCTGTCCAGGAAAAGGCCGCTGTACTTTACCCCCGCGGCCTGTGCCTCCTTTTCGATCGCGGCGAGAAAGCGTGCAGCGGTTTTCTTCGATCGATTGTCCCATTCCGCACGCGACATCAGGTCCGGAGGAAAGTACTCACCGTAAGCCAGGATTTCGTATGGTTCGGGCGAATAGAAGCCCGTAACCCGGGCGCCGACCGCCCGGGCCAATGCCACGCCCGCCTTGATGGCTTTTCTCGACAGGGCAGAGCCGTCGGTTGGAATCAGAATATTCTTGAACATGATGTACTCCCGGTCGCCTGACGTCCGATACTGTCGCGTTCGCCACCGTTGCGCATCGGAGGTGCGCGCTTGCGGTATAGTGCGGACGAACTCCTCCACAGATTCTAATTACTTTGACTGCGCATACGCTCGAAGTTCTCCGGCTTCTGGAAGATGGAGAATTTCATTCCGGCGAGGCGCTGGGAAGGACATTGGGCATCACCCGCGGCTCCGTGTCGAACGCCCTTGCCGATGTCGATACCCTCGGTCTTACAGTCTACAAAGTGCATGGTCGCGGCTACCGGCTGGTGACGCCGGTGCAATGGCTTTCGCGCGATCGCATCGTCCGTCATCTCGGCAGGCAGGCTGCCCGGTTCGACATTGACGTCCTCGATCAGACCGGTTCGACGAACACCGACATGCTCGATCGCGCGGCGCGCGGAGCCCGTTCCGGCTGCGTCCTGGCAGCCGAGTTGCAGACGCGGGGCCGGGGCCGGCGAGGACGCGACTGGCACTCGAGCCCGGGCGGCGCGCTGACCTTCTCGATCCTGTGGCGCTTCGAGCAGGGTGCCGGGTTTCTCAGCGGACTGAGCCTGATGGTCGGCATTGCGCTCGCGCGCGTGCTGAGGAAGCACGGTGCCGCGGACGTCATGCTGAAATGGCCGAACGATCTGCTTTGGCGGCATCTCAAGCTGGCCGGCATCCTGATCGAACTCGCCGGTGACGTAATGGGCCCGACCGTCGCGGTCATCGGCGTAGGGATCAATCTGCGACTGCCGGAGTCAGTGAAGGCGCGCATCGATCAGCCCGTCGTGGATCTAGCAAAAATCGGCGTCGAGGAGGATCGTAACATCCTGTTTGCCGAGATCCTCGGTGAACTGGACAGCGTATTGAGGAAATTTTCCGCGGAGGGATTTGCGCCGTTTCGCGAAGAGTGGGACCGATTGCATGCCTACCAGGATAAAATGGTGCGCGTGCGGATGCCGGATAAATCCGAAATAGAAGGCCGCGTGCAGGGTGTAGCCGACGATGGCGCATTGCTGCTGCATACACGCTCCGGACCGCGCAAATTTTACGGCGGGGAAATGAGCCTGCGCGGCGCCGCCTGACGCTTATTCTGGAAACGGATCGAGCCAACCTTGATTCTTGCAGTCGATGCCGGCAATAGTCGGGTGAAATGGGCGCTGCATGACGGCCGCGGTTTCGTGCGCGAGGGCTGGGCCCTGCATGCCGATCTCGATGCGCTCGACGCGCAGTGGTCTTCGTTGCCGGCGCCGTCGGCGATCGTGATCGCCAACGTGGCCGGAGATGGCATAGGCCAGAGATTGCGGAAATCTTCGGAGCGCTGGAAGGCCGCGCCGCGATGGGTTTCCAGCGCACGGTCGCAGGCAGGGGTTTCCAACCGGTACGACGAACCGTCGCAGCTCGGCATCGACCGCTGGGCGGCATTGATCGGCGCACGCAGATTTTCGTCCGATCCGTGCGTCGTGGTGAATGCCGGTACCGCGATGACTGTCGATGCGCTGACTGCAAAAGGGGAGTTCATCGGCGGCGTCATCGTTCCGGGTTTCGACCTGATGCACGAAGCGCTTGCCGCCCATACCGCGCGGCTATCCGCAGGGCGAGGCGATTTCACGTCCTTTCCCCGCACGACCCGCGACGCAATCACCAGCGGCGCAATTCAGGCGTTGTGCGGAACGGTCGAGCGCATGCGGGACGCGATGCTGGCCGCGGGGAACCGGGAACCAGTGTTGATATTCAGCGGGGGCGCAGGCGAACTTGTCGCGCGCCACATGGGCAGGCCGGTACGCGTCGTCGACAAACTCGTTCTGGAGGGACTCGTGCAGATCGCGCTGGAGCCGCAATGAAGTGGGTATTCTTCGTACTGCTCGCTGCAAGCCTGGGACTGGCCGCCATTACCACTGTGCGGGATCGGTTGCCGAATCCGGACGCGCAACTCGTCAGGCAGCAGATGAATGCCGATCAGATCCAGATTGTTGCGCCTAGACCGACGCCCGCGCCCACTCCGCTTGCTTCGGCACCGGGTCCGGGCGTGTGCCTTGAGTGGGGCAGCTTCGGTGCTATCGATCTGCCCAGGGTCCAGGCTGCCCTCGATTTGCTTGCGCTCGGCGAACGCGTCCGCAGAACCGAAGTAGGCGTATTGACCAGTTATTGGATTTACATTCCGCCACTCAAATCGAAGCCAGACATGGACAGGAAGATGGTCGAGCTGAAGGAACGCGGTGTTACCGACTATTCCCCGATTCTGGAAGCCGGCCGCTGGCGCTACGCGATTTCGCTGGGCGTTTATCGCAATGAAGACGGCGCGAAAAAGCAGCTTGGATTGCTGCGGCAAAAGGGCGTGCGTTCGGCGCAGATCGGCGAGCGCGAACAGAGGGTCACTCAAACGGCTTTCATCGTGCGCGACCCGAACGAAGCACAGTCAGCGCAACTGGTGAACCTCAAGACCGAATATCCCGGCTCCGACTTGCGGGCGGTGGATTGCCCGCCGTCCTGAACACCGGTGCTACGCTGGCGTCAGCACCCGCGATCCATGTCCGTCGCCTTTCAATTCCAGCACGCGCGAATGGAAGTCCTGCAGCGACGGGCGATGCCCGATGCTGACGATGGTCGTTTGCTGCAGTCTCTCTTTCAGCATTTGGTAAAGTTGCTGCTCGGCGTCCTCATCGAGCGACGAGGTCGCTTCATCGAGGAACAGCCAAGCCGGTTGTTGCAGTATTGCGCGAGCGAAAGCAACGCGCTGCTGCTCGCCGGGCGATAGCTGCATCGACCAGTTCTGCTGTTCGTTCAGGCGTGCATTCAGATGCTGCAGTCCCACGGCGGTCAGTGCGTCGCTGACATTTTCATCGGAAAAGCCGCCGTCTCGCGTGGGATAAGCAATCACGTCACGAAGGGTGCCTATTGGCAGGTAGGGGCGTTGCGGCAAAAACAACCCGCGAGGATTGCGCGGCAACCGGACTTGCCCGGCTCCGAATGGCCAGATTCCGGCGATGGCGCGGAATAACGTGCTTTTGCCGACGCCCGACAAGCCGCGGATCAGCACACTTTCGCCTGGCTTGATGACTGCGCTGGAAGTGGCCATCAGCGGCGAGCCGTTGGGCAGTGTCAGCGAGACATTGTCAATCACCAGTTCGGATTCGGTGTCCTGTGATTGCTGCACGCCGGATTTGCTGCGCATTTCCGCGCGCGCATTCTCGATCGCGTAATGGAATCCGAGCAAACGATCTGCCGTGGCCTTCCAGGTTGCGAAAGTGTTGTACGCGCCGATGAACCAGGACAGCGATCCCTGCACGTGTCCGAACGCGCTGGAAATCTGCATTAGTCCGCCCAGTTGGATGGTCCCGGCAAAATAACGGTTGCCCGCGACGGCGAACGGAAAAATGATGGCGGCCTGGTTGTAACCGATGGTGAAAGTATTCAGGATTTTCTGGCGCCTCATGATCTGCCACCAGTTGTCCACGACGCTGCCAAACCGCGCGCGGAAGCTGCGCATTTCGTCCCGCTCGCCGTTGTAGAGCGCAACACCTTCGGTGTTCTCGCGAAAACGCACCAGTCCAAAGCGGAAGTCCGCCTCAAAGCGTTGCTGCTGGAAATTCAGCCCGATCAGCTTCTTGCCGATCTTGTGGGTAAGCCAGGTACCGACTATGGCGTAGAGCAGTGCCGCCCAAAGCATATAGCCGGAAATGACGATCTGGCCGCCGTTGTAGGGAATCTCGAGGGGTCCGGACAGGCCCCACAAGATGCCGACGAACGAACCCAGCGTAACCACTGCGTTGAGGAAGCCGAGGGCAAGTTCCAGCGACTGGTCGACGAAAATCTTCATGTCGTCCGAAATGCGTTGATCCGGGTTGTCGGCGGGATTTCCGCTCAGTTGCAGCCGGTAGTAGGCGCGGTCGCTCAACCACTGGTCGAGATAGCTGTTCGTCAGCCAGCGTCGCCAGCGAATCTGCAGCATCTGATTCAGGTAAAACGCGTACACGGCCATGGCGATATAGATGGTCGCCAGCATGGTGAAGCGCCCCATCAACTTCCAGAAAGACGCCTTGTCCTTTTCCTGCAGCGCATTGTAGAAATCATTATTCCAATAATTGAACTGCACATTCATGTAGACCATGGCGAGCGTCAGGGCGATGACCGCGCCGAGTAGAAGCCACGCGGTGAAGCGCTCCTCCGATGTCCAGTACGGCTTGATCAGGCGCCAGGTATCACGCAGGAATTTGAATCGAACAGGCATGAAGGTTCCTTACGGAAGAAATCAGGATTTTCGAATGCGGGACAGCAGGGCCGTTGTCGAGCGCTCGAACTGAAAGGGGATCGATTTCACCGCCCCGCCCCAGTTCATTACCTCTCGCGCCCCGACAATCTGGTCTACAGGCCAGTCCCCCCCTTTTACCAATACGTCCGGCCGGCAAATCAGGATGAGGGAGAGCGGCGTATCTTCTTCGAACCAAGTGACGAGGCTCACGCTATCCAGCGCCGCCACCACCGCCAGGCGGTCTTCGAGCGGATTGACCGGCCGGTCGGCGCCTTTACCGAGCCTTTTGACCGACAAATCTGAATTCAGCGCGACGATCAGACTTGCTCCGAGCGCCCGAGATTCGGCCAGATAAGTGACGTGACCGCGGTGCAGCACGTCAAAGACGCCATTGGTGAAGACCTGGGGTCGAGTTTGCGAACGCAACCGTCCGGATAGCTTTTCGGGCGGTACGATCTTGTTTTCGAAGCTGGGACTGTGGCTCATGGCGCTGGCCGCCATGATACAGGCGCGCAGATGCGCCGTGCGCGGAGCCTATGCGGCGGCCAGCGTGGACGCGTTTAATAATCCCCCTTAATTTTCGGAGTTTAACTACTCTCAGGCGTTCGGTGCCGGCCACTGTTCGACCAGATCCACCATCTGTTCGAAGCTGACGACCGTCTGAACACCTTCTATGGGTTTCCACGAACCCGGGCGCATCAGAAATGAAAAAACCCCAACAGAGGTTTTTTCACGGCAGCGCTTCGTCAATCAGTCGAGATACTCGAATACCTTGACGACGCGCTGTGCTCCGCTCGTCGTCGCAGCAGTTTGCGACGCCGATTCGGCTTCCGCGCGCGTCACCAAGCCCATGAGGAATACCGCGCCGTTTTCCGAGACGACCTTGACATGGGTGGCGCCAACGTCCTTGTTTTGTGCAAGCCGACCCTTGACCTGGCTTGTCAGCAGTACGTCGCCGGCGCGGGAAGTTGTCGAGCTGATGCCGCCGACGATGATTTCGTTCTGAACATTCCGCACGTTCGGTACCTCGAGGACGAGGACAGACACATCCTGCTTGATCTCGTCGGTTGGGGCTTGGCCAGTCAACAGCACAAAGCGGTTGAAGCTGGTAGCGCTGATGTTGACCTGCTCACCATACTTTTCCGAGATGCGATTCCTGGCTTTGATTTCAATGGTCTGGTCTTCCAGGACTGTGCCACTCGTGCGCCGGTCCTCGGCCATCATGACGCCGGCGCCCACACCGGCACCGACCAGCAACGGAATGCACGATTGAAGCGAAGGGACAAGGGCAACGAGTACCGCGACGAGACGAATAGTCGATTTCATTCATTCCACTCCTAACAACAAACAATCGATTGCATCGCACATGCAATGCAGGCATAGCAGATGAACTTCCTGGATACGCGCGGTCCTGTCTGCGGGTACGCAGATTTGCACGTCGTCCGGTCCGAGCAAGGCTGCAATCTTGCCGCCTTTCTTTCCGGTCAACGCAATAACGTCCATCTGGCGGTCGTGCGCGGCGTGTATGGCTTCCATCACATTCGGTGAATTGCCGCTGGTCGATATCGCCAGCAGGAGATCGCCCGGTTGGCCCAGCGCCCGCACTTGTTTCGAAAATACGTCGTTGAAGTTATAGTCGTTGGCGATCGACGTGAGGGTAGAAGTGTCGGTGCTCAGAGCCATGGCTGCCAGCGGCGGACGCTCCATTTCAAAACGATTCAGCAGCTCCGCCGCAAAGTGCTGCGCGTCTGCGGCAGATCCACCGTTGCCACAAGACAGAATTTTACCTTCCTTCATCAGGCACTGGACCATGCGTTCGGAAGCGCTGGCAAGCGGCTCCGCAAGCAGCTCCATCGCCTGTAGCTTGAGTTGGGCACTGTCGGTGAAATGCTGATTGATTCGGCTGATGAGATCCATCGGTGGCGGTTGTCTACGTAACGGGCGGATTATTGCACAAAGCCTTCCCCGGATTTGCCCAACAGTAGTTTATTCGCCGAATGCGTTTTCGATCCATTCGAGTTCTTCTGTGTCGCCGTTAAGCAACACGGCGTCGAAGCGGCACGCCGGAAACTCTCTTCTGGCAGCCATGTAGTGCCGGGCCGCGCGCAATAGTTTTTCGCGCTTGGCGCTGGTTATGCTTTCGACCGCGCCACCAAAGGATTTGTTGCGTCGATAGCGCACTTCGACAAAAACAAGCGTGCGCCCGTCACCCATGATCAGATCAATCTCACCGAAGCGGCAACGGTAGTTTCGCTCCAGCAACCGGAGCCCGCGTCCGGTGAGAAAGTCCGCGGCTGCCTCCTCGGCCATTGCGCCGCGTTCGCTCATCGGGCCTGCGACCCTTCCAGCGCCTTGGCGCTGCCTTGGGAAAACTGCGCGGGCACCAACGCACGGACGAACTGATGGACATTGTTCAGGGTGATCGTTCCGGTTACGCCGTCCAGCGGCTCCATGGTTTCGTAAGGACGCAGCAATTCCTGGACAAGGCGGTAGGCATCGATTCCCAGCGCATAAAAACGCTCCTGGTCAAGCCCCGGGCGCTGCGCGTCCGGGCGCATATAGCTTATGACCGCGGGATGATCCGGCTGCAGCAGCCACGGCATGTCGAGGAAGCGCACGCCGTCCAGATCGTAATTTGCAAGTGCGTCCGCATTGGACGTAAATACCATCGAAGTTGCATAGATCGGGGTGGATGCCCCGAGATAGGAGCGTATGAACCGCGCGCGCGCAGCATCGAGCGACATGAACACGATGTCCGCTCTCGAATTCGCAACCTGCTCGCGTAACTTGGCGACGGATGCCGAATCGGTCGTATAGGTGAACTGTCCGGTCACTTCCGCACCCAGCTTTTTCCATTCCTCCGAGAATGCTTGTGCTATGCGCCCGCCCAGAGACGTGTCGCCCACAATCACGAAGGCTTTTGTACCGCCGTGGCGTAATGCGAACTGCGCCATCTGCCGAGTTTCGGCTTCGACTTGCAGCCCGTACACATAGAGGTCGCGTGGCAGCGACATTTCTCCCTCAGGTATGTTCAGCGCGAGCGTCGGCACGCTCACGATGCCGCTTTGGGCAAGCGACGTCACGCCATTCCGAGTCAAGGGGCCTATAACGGCACGAGCCCCTAGCGACGTAGCGCGCTGATACGCGGCGAGTATCTGCGGGGGATCTTCGCTGGTCGCATAAACTTTGACCTTCAGGCTGCCTGGCTGGGCATTTCCCGCCGCAGCCAGAATGCCCAGTCGTACGGAATCGGCATGTTTGCTGTAGGAATTGGACTGCAACGGAAGAATCACTGCGATATGCGGTTCGGCGACCGCAATTTTGTCGCCGGTGTCCTCGGTGGCCGCGAAGCTGGTGGATAAGGCGAGGAGCGCCCAGTATAGTAATGACCACACCAACGAAGAAAAGGCCGGGCGAAGTTGCATAGCGAAAGCACGGAAGTGGCCGAACCGACATTATATGTGGTGGCCACCCCGATCGGAAATCTTCGCGACATCACTTTGCGCGCTCTCGATACGCTCAAGTCGGTGGACGCGATTGCCGCAGAGGACACTCGGGTCTCGAGGAAGTTGCTGGCGCACTTTGGAATACAGGCGGACCTGATTCCGGCACATGAGCACAATGAACGCGATGCTGCAAAACGGCTGGTTGCATTGCTGTCGCGGGGAAAATCGGTGGCGCTGATATCGGATGCGGGCACCCCGGCCATCAGCGACCCGGGCGCAATCGTGGTCGCTCAGGTGCGGGCAGCCGGATTTCGCGTGGTTTCGGTACCCGGTCCCAGTGCGATTACCACCGCGATCGCAGCCGCGGGATTGCAGTGCGCGTCATTCTGTTTTCGTGGCTTTCTTCCTGCCCGCAAAGGTGAGCGCGAGAGAATGCTGGCCGCGCTGAAGGCGCAGTACGAGCTTCAGGTGTTCTACGAGGCTCCGCATCGCATAGTCGAGTGCATTGCGAGCATCGCCGCCGTGTTTGGGGGCGATCGCCGCATCGGCATTGCGCGCGAGTTGACCAAGCTTTTCGAGCAAGTGCATGTGTGTCGCCTCGATGAGGCGGTGGCCTGGCTGGAGCGGAGCGAGAACCATCGGCGCGGAGAATTCGTGCTTCTGGTGGAAGGTTGCCCCGAAGCCGCCGGTCCGCAGGGCGAATCCGACCCACAGCGCGTGCTTGAAATCCTACTCCAGGAGTTGCCGCTGAAGCAGGCAGTCCGGCTTGCGGCCGAAATTACGGGAACAAAGAAAAATGCGCTGTACAAAAAAGCGCTGAAACTGAAAAAAGAAAGCAGCGACGAAAAGAAATGATCGGCGAAGAATATTTTTTTTCAGAGCGCGTATTCACATGGACCGCGTAACCCTGAGCAGGCCGGACGATTGGCACCTTCACCTGCGTGACGGCGAAGCGCTGAAGTCGGTGCTCGCGGATTCTGCGCGGCGCTTTGCCCGCGCAATCGTCATGCCCAACCTGAGGCCACCGGTGACGACGGTTGCGGCTGCTGCGGCGTATCGCGAACGCATACTCTCGGCCTTGCCGCCCGGCAGTGATTTCGAGCCGTTGATGACGCTTTACCTCACCGATAACACAAAGCCCGCAGAAATACACAAGGCCAAGGCGAGCGGCATTGTAAGTGCGGTGAAGTACTACCCTGCAGGGGCGACAACAAATTCCGATTCCGGTGTAACCGATATCCGAAAATGCGTCGATACGCTTGAAGCCATGGCAGAAACGGGAATCCCTCTGCTGGTTCATGGCGAAGTCACCGATGCACAGGTCGATGTCTTTGATCGCGAGAAAGTCTTCATCGAGCGGACAATGATTGCCCTGGTTCAGCAGTTGCCGAGGCTCCGGATCGTAATGGAGCACATCACGACGGCCAATGCGGTTAAGTTCGTGCTCAGTGCACCGGACAACGTGGCGGCGACGATTACGGCGCATCATCTTCTACTGAACCGAAACGAACTCTTCCGCGGAGGAATTCGCCCGCATTATTACTGCCTGCCGATCCTGAAACGCGAAGAACACAGGCTGGCGTTGGTCAAGGCCGCTACCTCCGGCAATCCAAAATTCTTCCTGGGGACCGACAGTGCGCCCCACGCACGCCACACCAAGGAAACCGCCTGTGGTTGTGCGGGCATTTACACCGCGCATGCGGGCATCGAGCTTTACGCCGAAGCGTTCGATGCCGCCGGGAGTCTGGACAAGCTCGAGGGATTTGCCAGCTATCACGGCGCCGATTTCTACGGTCTTGCGCGAAAGAGTCAGAAAATTACCCTTGTCAGGAGCGCCTGGTCGGTACCCGAAGAAATTTCCTACGGCGCTGACACTCTGGTCCCGCTGCGAGGCGGGTCCACGGTTGCGTGGACGATCGAATAGAAGGCGAGCACAAAAGCGCAACATCGATATTTCTCCCGCGACGGATCGGGCATCCCGATCAAAAGCGACGGGTGTCAGATTTATCCGACTTCCTCCGACGGCAATTTGGTGCATTGCACTGAAGCCGGAAATCCGAGTGTTTTCGTCAAGATATTTGCACAACTGAAAATCGGGTTGAACTCGAGGTTCGCAGAAAGAAACTGACTTCGTAATTCAGCTTCGCCCGGAGTCGCATTTGAGGCTATGGTGCGCCACTCGAGTCATGGATAATGGCTCGGGGAGGTGTGGGAGCATCGGGGGATCGCGTGAGATATCGTATGGCTGTGGTACTGCGCGGTGCAATGCTGCGTCAGCCTGTCCCGTACGATTCATCGCGTAGACCGGAGGGGTGGCCGGATTTCTATATTCGGTTACCGTTCGTTTAGATGACAGGGGGATAAATGAATAAAGCAGAACTCGTCGATGCCATTGCAAAAAAAGCGGGTGGCAGTAAAGCCATGGCCGACATCATGATTGATGCATTTATCGATGCGGTGACCGGGTCGCTAAAAAAGGGGGAGAACGTGACGTTGGTCGGTTTCGGGACATTTTCTCAGGGCAAGCGGGCGGCGCGTTCAGGGCGCAATCCGCAAACCGGCGCAGCAATCAAGATCCCCGCGGCGAAGACCGCGAAGTTCGCCGCCGGCGCCAAACTGAAGGCTGCTGTTAACGGCAGAAAATGAAATTCAGGGGTCTGGGAAAATGTAGAGGGGCGAGGAGCCCCTCTTTTTTATTGTGATTCACAATCTGAACCGTCTAGTTCTGTTCCGCACGGCGATGAATGTCCTGCGCATCAACATGCAAGACATTTGCTGTCGCCGCCCGATTGGGGGCTATCAGCAACTCGAATTCACGGAAGCAGACGATGCAACGCGTAGAATACGCGGAGAAGCTGGCCGGGCAGTCGCTGTGCAACTCGCTTGTACAGAGGAAAGTCCGGGCTCCGCAGAGCAGGATGCCGGTTAACGACCGGACGCCGCGAGGCGATGGAAAGTGCCACAGAGAATAGTCTGCCGATGGCCGCCGCCCGACTTCGCGGCCGCGAGGCCGCAAAGTCTCGCTCTCGTAGCGAGAAGGGCGTCGGATCAGGCGATGGTGAAACGGTGCGTGTCCCGCAAGGGGCGCGGACGGTCGCAAGACCGTCCGGGTAAGAGCCCACCGCGCTTCTGGTAACAGAAGCGGCATGGCAAACCCCATCCGGAGCAAGACCAAATAGGGGGGCAATAGCGCGGCTCGCGCTGTCCCCGGGTAGGTTGCTTGAGCCGGCAGGTAACTGCCGGCCCAGATGAATGACTGCCGGAATGCCGCAAGGTATTCGACAGAACCCGGCTTACAGGCCAGCTTCTCTCTTCCCATCGGGAAACTCGCGGCGCGACGTCTCCCATCTTTTAGTTCTAGAATTAAAATTAATAAAATCTTTTATCCCATTAAAAAATAACGATAATAAATTGTACAGCGCGCATTTCTCCGGAGTCACTCGTAAGTCTTTGTCGCAACTGAAAAAAGTGCTGGTGCAGCTTGACCTTCCATTTTTTTTCTACTAGAGTGGGGAAAAGTAGGTTTAAGTGGGAAAGCATGGAAATTCCAACACTTCCGGCGAATAAGAAATGTTTCAGGGAGCGACAGCGCTTAATCTTGATGCCAAGGGCCGGCTAGCGATCCCCACCCGGCATCGAGACGCCATGCAGTCAGGGGCAGCGGGTAAGCAAGTGCTTACAGCTCATCCTCACCGCTGCATTCTGTTGTATCCGGCCCCAGCTTGGGAGCCGATCCGCGCCAGGATCATGAGCTTCTCGAGTTTCGATGCGCAAACCAGCTTGTGGAAACGACTGCTCGTCGGCTTTGCGGAAGAGGTGGAACTCGATGCCTCGGGGCGACTGCTGATCTCTCCCGAATTGCGCAAATTCGCCTCCTTCGAGAAGGAAGTAATGATGGTTGGCCAAGGAAGCCATTTCGAAATCTGGAGCCAGGAAGCCTGGGAGAAACAGCTCGATCGGTTGTCGACAAGCTCCGACAAACTGCCACCGGGAATGGAGAACTTTGCCTTGTGACCTCCAGTTCGCCCGCGCGAGACGACGCGGGCTTGCACAAGACCGTGCTGCTCAACGAAGCCGTCGAAGCATTGCGCATCAAGGCCGATGGAACGTATGTGGATGCGACTTTTGGCCGTGGCGGACATAGCCGCGCGATTCTGGCGCGGCTGGGCAGTTCGGGAAAGTTGATCGCAATTGACCGCGACCCCGAAGCGCTCGAGTCCGCAGCGACGATATCTGATCCGCGGCTGGTCGCAGTCCAGATGGAATTCGGCCGGATTGGACGGGTTGTGATAGAGGCGGGCGTGGCGGGAGTGGATGGCGTGTTGCTCGATCTTGGCGTTTCTTCGCCCCAGTTCGATTCGGCAGCCAGAGGCTTCAGTTTCCGCTTCGACGGACCGCTCGACATGCGGATGGATCCCGGCCACGGGAAAACGGCGGCCGAGTGGCTTGCGCAAGCTTCGGAACAGGAAATCGGGGAGGTCATCAGGCGCCATGGCGAAGAACGGTTTGCTAAACAGATTGCAAGAGCGATTGTTGCGGCTCGATCGAGCGGGCCTGTCGACCGCGCACGGCAACTTGCCCAGATCGTGGCAAAAGCCGTTCCCACGCGCGAGCCACATCAGGACCCGGCGACGCGCACCTTCCAAGCTATACGGATTCACGTCAATCAGGAGCTTGAAGAGTTGGAGATAGCGTTGCCGCAATGCCTGGAAATGCTCAATGAGGGAGGGCGATTGGTCGTGATCAGCTTTCATTCTCTCGAAGACCGCATCGTCAAGCATTTCATGCGCACGCAGGCGCAGCCCGGTGCGCTGCCCGCCCGCTTGCCGGTGCGGGCGGCCGAGTTGCCGAAGCCGCGAATGAAATTGACCGGCAAGCCGATCTATCCGACTGCCGATGAAGTGGCGGCGAACCCCCGCGCACGCAGTGCGGTGATGCGAGTAGCTGAAAGAGTCGCGGGATGATCAGGCTTAATGTGGTGCTGGCCGGAATTCTGGTGCTGTGCGCATTGGCCTTGGTCACCTCGCAGCACAAGGCAAGGAAGCTGTTCGTCGAATTGCAGAAGGAGCAGGATCAGGCCAGGCAGATCGAAGTTGAATACGGACAGCTGCAGCTTGAACAAAGCACATGGGCGATGCATTCCCGGGTAGAGAAAATCGCAGCTAATAATTTGCAAATGCGTGTTCCGCCGGCCACACGCGTGCATCTGGTTCCTCCCCCTCCCGCGCCGGCCAAGCCATGAATCCCTCCCTTAATCCAGCGCTGTCGGTGCGCCTGCCCGTGTGGCGGGCGCGACTGCTTTTGCTGCTGGTGTTTTTCGGGTTCCTGGTATTGGCGGCGCGGGCTCTTTATCTGCAGGGCCTGCACAACGACTTTCTCCAGCAGAAGGGCGAGACGCGCTATGCGCGCGTAATCGAAATTTCGGCCCACCGCGGGATGGTGACCGACCGAAACGGCGAACCGCTTGCATTGAGCACACCGGTGGAATCGGTATGGGCGGCACCGGCGGACGCCGACCTGAATGTTGAGCAACGCGAGAAGTTGACCCGACTGCTCGGCATCGATGCGACGGAATTGAAAAAAAAGCTTGCCGAGTCAGAGCGCGAGTTCGTCTATTTGAAGAGGCAGTTGCCACCCGAGCAGGCAGCGAAAGTCGTGCAGTTGAACCTTCCCGGAGTTTTTCTTCAGCGCGAATATCGGCGCTATTACCCGGCAGCCGAAGTGACCGCGCACGTGGTGGGCGTCACCGGCGTGGACGATAATGGGCAGGAAGGCATCGAACTCGCTTATCAGGACTGGTTGACGGGCAAGGCGGGCAGCCGTCGCGTGATCAAGGATCGGCTTGGCCACGTGGTCGAAGACATCGAAAGCATTCGCGCGCCACAGCAAGGCCGGGAACTGACGCTGTCGATCGATCAGCGCATTCAATATCTGGCATTCCGGGAACTCAAGAGCGCAATTGCGCTGAACGAAGCCAAGGCTGGAAGCCTGGTAGTACTTGACGTGAATACCGGCGAAGTGCTGGCGCTGGCTAACTGGCCAACCTACAACCCGAACAACCGCGATACGTTAAAGGTTGGACGTTCACGCAATCGCGCCGTGGTCGATCTGTTTGAGCCGGGTTCCACATTGAAGCCGTTCACGGTGGCTGCGGCACTCGAATCCGGGCTGGTCGGCCCTGGAAGCATGATTGATACGGAGGGTGGCCATTACACTATTGGCAACCGAACCATACATGACGCGCATCCGGGGGGATTGCTCACCGTCGCGCAGGTGATCCAGAAGTCGTCGAACGTCGGCTCGGCGAAGATGGCGCTGGCAATGGCCCCACAGAAGCTGTGGACCATTCTTTCCGATGTCGGGTTCGGCACGCAGACGAAAGTGGGGTTTCCCGGAGAAGCTTCGGGTCGGCTGCGTGCGTACCAAACCTGGAAGCCTATCGAACAGGCAACCATGTCGTATGGCCATGGCATTTCGGTCAGTCTCCTGCAGTTGGCGAGGGCCTATTCGGTATTCGCTACCGACGGCAAACTCAAACCGCTTACCTTGGTGAAGCGCGATCAGCCGGTCGAAGGCAAAGCCGTGATCTCGCCGCGCACCGCGATGACCGTGCGCAAGATGCTCGAAATGGTGACCCAGCCGGGAGGTACCGCCACACGGGCGCAAGTGGCCGGTTTTCGGGTCGCCGGGAAGACCGGCACCGCACACAAGCTCGTAGGCGTGACCTATGCGTCCGATCGTTATATTTCTTCGTTCGTCGGATTTGCTCCGGCATCCAATCCGCGCTTGGTCATTGCGGTCATGTTGGACGAGCCCGGTGGCAAGTCCTACTACGGGGGCGAGGTTGCCGCTCCGGTATTCAGCACCGTCATGGCAGGTGCGTTGCGACTCCTGGGCATCGAGCCGGACGCCGCGCTCGACAACGTGATTTCTCCCGATTCCGCGCCTGTTGTTAGGGAGGAAGTATGACCGCGGGGGCGAGTTCTGCGCGTGAAAGTGGTACCGAGTTCGACATCGGCGCGATCGATGCGCTCGGAGTGCGCATCGATGGTCTCGCAATCGACAGCCGCAAGACAAAACCCGGCGATCTCTTTCTCGCCTATCCGGGCCAGCGGGCAGACGGGCGAGCCCACATCCCGCAGGCGATCGCCGCGGGGGCCAGCGCCGTGCTGTGGGATAGTCGAGGCTTTCATTGGGATGCGGCCTGGCGCGTGCCCAATCTGGGCGTTCCGGATCTGCGCTCGCATCTCGGAGAGATCGCCGGCCGTTTTTTCGGCAACCCCTCCCGTCACATGTGGCTTGCCGGCGTCACCGGCACAAATGGCAAGACATCATGCTCGCACTGGATTGCGCAATCGCTGACGCGGCTGGGGCGCAAGACCGCCGTGATCGGCACATTGGGAAGCGGATTCCCCGGAGAGTTGGACGTTGCGGGCAATACCACGCCGGATGCGATCACCTTGCAATCGCAGTTAGCCGCATTGCGCGCCAGCGGGGGCACGGGTTGCGCAATGGAGGTTTCTTCGCATGGCATCGATCAGGGTCGCATCAACGGCGTCGAGTTCGATGTGGCGCTTTTCACCAACCTGTCGCGCGATCATCTCGACTATCACAAGACCATGGAAGACTATGGTGCCGCCAAGGCCAAGCTCTTCCGTTGGCCGCAACTGAAGCACGCGGTCGTAAATGTCGACGACCGGTTCGGTCGTGAACTCGCGGAATCGATCGACAAGTCTCGCATCAATGTGCTCGGCTACGGCTTTGGCAAAGGAGAAATCGCCGGTCACCGCCTGGATCTTTCGACGCGCGGCCTGAAACTCGAGATCACCACTCCCTGGGGGTCTGCGCGCCTGATCAGTCAGCTTATTGGCGGATTCAACGCGACAAATCTGCTCGGCGCCCTTGGCGTGCTGATGACAGCCGAGGTTTCGCTCCGGGATGCTGTCGACGCGCTCGCGCACGTCGAGCCCGTTCCCGGTCGCCTGCAGATGGTAAGGCTGCCGAACGCGCCACTGGTTGTCGTCGATTACGCGCATACGCCCGATGCCCTGGAAAAAGTGCTGCAGACGTTGCGGGACCTGCTGCCTTCCGGCGCGAAACTGCATTGCGTATTCGGTTGCGGCGGCGATCGCGATCCCGGCAAGCGGCCATTGATGGGGGAAGTCGCAACGCGCCTGTCGGATCGCGTGATCATCACCAGCGACAATCCGCGCTCCGAAAATCCGCGCGCCATCATCGAAGACATCGTCGCGGGGGCGCATCCCAATTACGAGATCGAAGTCGATCGTTCCGGCGCAATATTCAAGGCGCTGCAGTCGGCCGCGCCGGACGACGTGGTGCTGATCGCCGGCAAAGGCCACGAGACCTATCAGGAAGTCGGCAGCCAACGTTTGCCCTTCGATGATGTGGAGGTCGCGCGTGAGATGCTGAACCGTCTGACCGGAAGTCCGCGTCATGCTTGATATCGCCACCGCCGCGCACGCAATTGGCGCCAGACAGATCGGAGCCAATGCCGTGTTTGATCGGGTGACGACCGATAGCCGCGATTTGCGCCCCGGCGACCTGTTCGTCGGGATACGCGGCGAGCGCTTCGACGGACAGGCGTTTGCCGATCAGGCCTTTTCGGCCGGCGCGGCCGCTGTGATGGTGGAAGCGGGCGCGCAGATTCTTACCCCGAATGCGCGTGTAATCGAAGTGGACGATTCAAGGCTTGCTCTTGGCAGGCTGGCGGCTTTCTGGCGAGGCCGGTTTATCTCCCCATTGATCGCCGTTACCGGCAGCAATGGCAAGACCACGGTGAAGGAAATGCTTGCTTCGATCCTGCGTCAGATCGCAGGCGAGTCAGGTGTTCTGGCAACGGCCGGCAATTTGAACAACGACATCGGCATGCCCTTGACACTGCTGCGACTCAATGCCCGGCATCGATACGCGGTTGTCGAGATGGGCATGAACCACCTCGGAGAGATCGCGTATCTGTCGCGTCTGGCGAGGCCCACCATAGCGTTGATCAATAACGCCGGTACTGCCCATATCGGCGAACTCGGCTCTGTCGATGCCATTGCGCGCGCCAAGGGGGAGATATTCGAAGGCCTCGAAAAAAACGGCACAGCGATCATCAACAGCGACGACGCTTTCGCCGATTACTGGCGCGGTCTGGCGCGTGGACGACGCATGGTGGATTTTGGCCTCGACAAGAAAGCGGCGGTGTCAGCTCGTTACGAACTGACTGTATTCGCGAGCCTGGTTACGTTCCGCACGCCTCGAGAGCAGTTTGTCGCGACGCTCGGCATACCGGGACTGCATAACATCAAGAATGCGCTCGCGGCGGTGGCCTGTGCCTATGCCCTGGATGTGCCTGAATCGGCGATCGCCGCCGGACTCGCTTCCTATGCGGGACTCAAATCGCGGCTGCAACGCAAGCGCCACGCTTCCGGCGCGCTGGTGATCGACGATACCTACAACGCCAATCCTGAGTCCATGCAAGCCGCGATTGCAGTGCTGGCAGCGTATCAGGGACGCACAATTTTCGTCATGGGTGACATGGGTGAGCTTGGCGACAATGCTGAAGCGATGCACGCAACAATCGGTGAATTCGCCAAGCGGGCGGGCGTGAACGCCATGTTTGCACTGGGTGAGATGAGTGCCGCAGCGGCGCGAAGTTTTGGCGAAGGCGGGCGACATTTTTCCAGTATCGATGAACTGGTCGGCGCGTTAGCTGGTGGTCTGGAGCATGGGTCGACGGTGCTGGTGAAAGGCTCGCGTTTCATGCGCATGGAGCGAGTAGTCGAGGCACTGGGCGCCGTCAACGGGGAATCGGCCGTGAAAGGCAGTGCCTGATGCTACTGGCGCTCACCCAATGGCTGGCAGAGGATGTTCACGTTCGGGCGTTCAACGTCTTTAACTACATCACGTTGAGGGCGGTACTTGCGACCCTGACAGCGTTGCTGATTTCATTCATCGTAGGCCCGATCATGATTCGCAAACTGACGGTCTACAAAGTCGGCCAATCGGTGCGCGACGATGGTCCGAAGAGCCATCTGACGAAGGCAGGTACGCCGACAATGGGCGGTGCGCTGATCCTGATCTCGATCGCGATTACGACTTTGCTATGGGCCGATCTGCGTAATCGCTACGTATGGGTAGTTCTGATGGTGACGCTCGGTTTCGGCATCATCGGGTGGATCGACGACTACCGCAAGGTCGTCCACCGAAATCCGAAGGGTTTATCGGCGCGCAAGAAGTTCTTCTGGCAATCGGTCATCGGCCTGGCGGCCGCCATTTATATCGCCACCTCGGCGACGCTGCCCGCGCAGACGGAATTAATCGTACCGCTGTTCAAGCAGGTTACGTATCCGCTTGGAATCGTGGGGTTCGTGGTGATGAGCTACTTCGTCATCGTCGGCACCAGCAACGCCGTCAATCTGACCGACGGGCTGGATGGGCTGGCAATCCTGCCGACAGTCATGGTCGGCAGCGCGCTCGGTGTATTCGCTTACGTGGCGGGCAATGCCATCTATTCTCGCTACCTGGGATTCCCCCTGATTCCGGGCGCCGGCGAACTTACTGTGGTTTGCGCGTCAATGGCGGGCGCCGGCCTTGCCTTCCTTTGGTTCAATGCCTATCCGGCGGAAGTATTTATGGGCGACGTTGGCGCGCTTGCGCTTGGCGGGGCGCTCGGCACCATCGCCGTGATTGTTCGGCAGGAAATTGTGCTGCTCATCATGGGTGGCGTATTCGTCGTAGAAACGCTATCGGTGGTGCTGCAGGTTGCGTCGTTCAAATTGACAGGCAAGCGCATATTTCGCATGGCGCCGCTGCATCATCACTATGAACTGAAGGGATGGAAGGAGAATCAAGTCGTCGTTCGTTTCTGGATCATCACTATGATGCTCGTGCTGGTTGGCCTGTCGACACTCAAGCTGCGCTAGCCCGAATGAAGACGAACGACGACTTGATTTTTGCACAGATCCGCTTCGCGTCGCGGAGCGCCATGTCGGCGAGGAAATCAGGTCGTCATAACGAGGTAAACCATGACTAGCCGTTTGCACTTCGAATTGTTCATGCAGTCACTGCGCGTACGCGCATCCCAAGCCGATCCCAAACAACTCGCTCTGGGGGACATGCGTTATGAGGAGAACGAGGATGTCGGTTCGGTGCGGCTTTCGCGAATCGAGGCCGCCATGAAGGAGACGCGTGCCAATCGAGTTGACGAATAGGCACACACTCGTGCTCGGTCTTGGCGCAAGCGGACTGTCGATGGCGCGCTGGCTTGCGGCCCGTGGCGCGTCCGTGCGCATTGCGGACAGTCGGGACGCGCCGCCGTTTGCTGCGCAATTGCAAAACGAACTTCCGGCAGTCGAGTTGCATACCGGCGCATTTCGCGCAGAAAGTTTCGCGGGTGTCGACCTCATCGCCATCAGTCCCGGCGTGCCGCTGGTCGAGCCGCTGGTCCGCGCCGCAGTGGAACGAGGGATCGATGTCGTCGGTGATATCGAATTGTTCGCCAGGATCCGGGAAGAGTTTCCCGGCAACAGGGTCATTGCGATCACCGGATCGAATGGCAAGAGCACAGTTACGGAAATGGTCGGTGCGATGGTTCGTGCCGCAAAGATAAGGACACTCGTGGCAGGAAACATCGGCTTGCCGATACTGGAAGCCCTGTCGGAGATCGAAGCCGGGCGAAGACGCCGTCCGGACGTCTTCGTGCTCGAGTTGTCCAGTTTCCAGCTGGAATCGACCCGCAGTCTGAATCCTGATACGGCCGCCGTTCTGAACGTGAGCGAAGACCATCTCGATCGCTATTCGGGCATGCGCGACTACGCGGACGCGAAGGCGCGCATTTTTCACGGCGATGGCATCCAGGTGGTGAACAGGGAAGACGGTTGGGCACGCGGCATGATAGGCCCCGGACGGAAGGTATTGACCTTTGGATTGGATGAGTCCTGGAACGAGGGCAACTGGGGATTACGCGATATCTCAGGCGAACTCTGGCTTGCGGAGGGGCGCGCAAACCTGATGAAGGTTTCCGAACTGAAAGTGGCGGGCCTGCATAACGCGGCGAATGCGCTGGCGGCGCTGGCTTTGTGCCGCGCGCTCCGGCTGCCCTACGAACCACTGCTCGACGCGCTCTTTGAATTCGAAGGTTTGCCGCATCGCGTGCAGAAAATCGCTGAGGTCAAGGGCGTAGCCTTCTACGACGATTCCAAAGGCACCAATGTCGGCGCTACCGTGGCCGCGCTCATGGGCATGACTTCGAGGATTGTTCTGATCGCCGGCGGAGAAGGCAAGGGCCAGGATTTCTCGCCCTTGCGCGACGCGGTGGCAAAGAAAGCGAAAGGCGTGGTCCTCATCGGGCGCGACGGCGACAAGATCGCCTCGGCCATTGAGGCCTCGGGCGTCGCGATCTTACACGCCGCCACCATGCGCGACGCGGTACGAGCCGGCCTCTCGCTGGCACAAGCCGGCGACGCCGTCATGTTGTCGCCCGCATGCGCCAGCTTCGACATGTTCCGCAACTACGAACATCGCGCCGAAGTATTCATCGAAGAAGTGCGGGCGCTGGAGGCCGATCAGTGAACGGCATTCTCGGCATCGGAGCAGTGGCCAGGCCAGCACCAATCGCGGAGTTCGACTACGCGGTCGTCAGCATCGCGGGACTTCTGCTGGCGCTCGGATTGATAATGGTCTACTCCTCTTCGATCGCCATAGCCGAAGGCGGACGCATCACCGGCAATCAACCTACCTACTACCTCATCCGGCATGGCGTGTTCCTGTTCGTCGGCCTGGTGTCCGGTTTCATCTGCTTCCAGTTACCGCTGCGGTTCTGGGAGCAGGCCGCACCCTATCTATTTTGCCTGGGCGTATTGCTCTTGATGCTTGTGCTGATCCCCGGCGTCGGACGGGAAGTCAACGGCAGTCGGCGCTGGCTGTCGCTTGGCCTGTTCAATCTGCAGCCCTCCGAACTGATGAAATTGTTCGCGGTGCTCTATGCCGCGGACTACACCGTTCGCAAGGCGGCATTGATGCACAGCTTTCGCAAAGGCTTCCTGCCGATGCTGATCGTGATGCTGCTGACCGGCGGACTACTGCTGCGAGAGCCGGATTTTGGCGCCTTTGCAGTGATTACCACCGTTGCCATGGCCATTCTGTTCCTCGGTGGAATGAACTGGAAGCTGTTTGCGACGCTCATCGTCCTGCTGCTCTTCGGATTCGTTATGCTGATTTGGACGTCGCCCTATCGCCTGCAGCGCGTCATCGGATTCATGGATCCCTGGTCGGATCCGTTCGGCAAGGGCTACCAACTGTCGCATGCGCTGATCGCCTTCGGACGCGGTGAGTGGTTCGGTGTCGGTTTGGGTGCGAGCGTCGAGAAACTCTTCTATCTGCCCGAGGCGCACACCGATTTTTTGCTCGCCGTTGTTGCCGAAGAACTCGGATTTTTCGGTGTGCTGTCCGTGATCGCCCTGTTCGGGTGGCTAATCTGGCGGGCATTCGCCATCGGTAACCAGGCTGCGCGCATGGAGCGCTGCTTCTCTGCACTGGTGGCCCAGGGAATCGCGTTGTGGCTCGGCGCCCAGGCATTCATCAACATGGGCGTGAACATGGGGGTACTCCCGACCAAGGGGTTGACTTTGCCGCTGCTTTCTTTCGGCGGTAGTGGAATCGTCGCCAACTGCTGCGCACTCGCAATCCTGCTTCGCGTGGATTACGAGAACAGGCAGATGATGAAGGGGTATTCGTTGTGAGCCGGACCATACTGGTTATGGCCGGTGGAACTGGCGGTCACATCTTTCCGGCGCTTGCGGTTGCGGATCAGTTGCGCGACAAGGGCTGGAAAATCGTATGGCTGGGTTCGAAGGCGGGCATGGAAAGCATCTTGGTGCCGCATTACGGTTTCGAAATCGAGTGGGTCCGTTTCTCCAGCCTGCGCGGCAAGGGTCTTCTGCGCGTAGTGTTGTTGCCGCTGAATCTGCTGATAGCGTTCTGGCAAAGCGCCCGCGCCATTTTTCGCGTGCGGCCTGACGTGGTACTTGGCATGGGTGGCTATATTTCGTTTCCCGGCGGAATAATGGCCACCCTGCTGGCGCGTCCGCTGGTGCTGCACGAGCAGAACTCGATCGCGGGACTGGCCAACAAAGTGCTGGCGCGCGTCGCGGACCGCATCCTGGTTGCGTTTCCCAACGCGTTGAAGAATTCCGAATGGACCGGCAATCCGGTGCGTCGTGATATCGCGCAATTGCCGGCTCCCGAGCAGCGCTTTCGCAATCGGGCCGGAAATCTGAAGGTATTGGTTGTCGGCGGCAGTCTCGGTGCACAGGCGCTTAACGAGACGGTGCCGCGCGCCCTGGCACTGATTCCTGAATCGCAACGCCCCGAGGTCACGCATCAAGCAGGCGAGAAGCACCTCGCCATGCTCGAGAGCGGATATCGGGAGGCGGGCGTGAGCGCGACGACGCTGGCGTTCATCCGCGATATGGCGAGCGCCTACGCAATGGCGGATGTGGTGATCTGCCGGGCAGGTGCGTTGACAGTCTCCGAACTTGCCGCGGCGGGCATCGCCAGCGTGCTCGTCCCCTTCCCGGCGGCGGTCGATGATCACCAGACCTTCAATGCCCGCTATCTCGCCGATCAATCGGCAGCGGTATTGCTCCCACAGGCAGAACTTACCCCTCGCAAACTCGCCGATCTGCTGCTTGGCTTCACCAGGGACAAGCTGCTGGACATGGCCAACCGCGCGCGCGCATTGGGCAAACCGGACGCCGCGCGAATCGTTGCTGAGCGTTGCATGGCGCTCGCGGCATGAAGCACAAGGTCAAACATGTCCACTTCATCGGTATCGGCGGCGCCGGGATGAGCGGAATCGCGGAAGTCATGCTCAATCTGGGTTTCGAGGTCAGCGGCTCCGATATCTCGGAAAGTGCTGCCACCTTGCGACTGAAGAGTCAGGGAGCCAAAGTGCACATCGGTCACGACGAAACGAATGTCAGCGGGGCCAATGCCGTGGTCACGTCTACCGCGGTCAGGCCGGACAATCCGGAAGTCGCCGCCGCCCGCGCCAAGCGCATTCCAGTCGTGCCGAGAGCGATGATGCTCGCGGAATTGATGCGACTGAAGCAGGGCATTGCGATTGCAGGAACCCACGGCAAGACCACGACGACCAGCTTGGTCGCCAGCGTGCTCGCCGAGGCGGGGATGGATCCGACGTTCGTCATCGGTGGTCGGCTTGAGGCCGCCGGCTCCCATGCAAAACTCGGTACCGGGGAATTCATCGTCGTGGAGGCCGATGAATCCGACGCATCGTTTCTATACCTTCAGCCGGTGCTCGCGGTCGTCACCAATATCGACGCCGACCATATGGAGACCTACGGGCACGACTTTGGCCGCTTGCGCCAAGCCTTTCTCGAATTCATTGAACGCCTGCCTTTTTACGGAATGGCGGTTCTGTGTATGGACGACGCCAACGTGAGAAGCCTGTTACCGATCATCACCAAGCAGGTAACGACTTATGGTTTGGCTGAAGGCGCGCAGATTCGCGCGATGGACGTCGAAGCCGACGCCGCACGGATGCGTTTTCGGGTAGTGCGCAGAAACGGGCACTCGAGGGCCGCCGCTGATTTGAACATCACGCTGAACCTTCCCGGTTTGCACAACGTGCAGAACGCGCTTGCCGCGATTGCCGTGGGGATGGAAATCGGCGCTCCCGACGAGGCCATCGTCAAAGCGCTGGCGGAATTCCGCGGTGTCGGACGACGATTTCAGCGCTACGGAGACGTGACGTTGGCGCACGGAAATTTTACCCTGATCGACGACTACGGGCATCACCCGGCGGAGATGGCCGCGACGATCGCCGCAGCGCGCGGGGCTTTCCCGAACCGTCGGCTGGTCCTGGTTTTTCAACCGCATCGGTACACGCGAACCCGGGATTGTTTCGAGGACTTCGTAAAGGTTCTCTCCTCCGTCGACGCACTGCTGCTTACGGAAGTCTATCCGGCCGGCGAAGCTCCGATCGTGGCCGCAGATGGCCGCGCGCTTGCGCGCGCAGTGCGTGTGGCCGGCAAGATCGAGCCGGTGTTCGTGGAGCAAATTGGAGATTTGCCGGCTGCGATTCTCGCAAAGGCGACGAGCGGCGACGTGGTCATCACCATGGGCGCCGGGTCCATCGGGACGGTGCCCGGAAAAATAGCAAAAGGGAACTGAGCCAAGAAGCATGGATATGGCAGAACGCGGACAGATCGAGACCAGCGGATTGCGTGGCGAATTCAGGCGCAACGAGCCGATGCGCAGGCATGTGAGCTGGCGAGCCGGCGGGGTCGCCGATCGCACTTACGCGCCCGCAGATCTTGATGATCTTGGGGTATTTCTCAGCCGTCTCCCAGAACACGAACCGGTTCTCTTCGTCGGGCTTGGTAGCAATTTGCTGGTCCGGGATGGAGGTCTTCGCGGAACAGTCGTGTTTACGCATCGCGTCCTTGCGCGCTTCTTTCTGGAAGAAAGTCCCGGCTACGCCGAGATTTATGCGGAGGCGGGCGTCGCCAGTCCGAAAATCGCACGCTTTGCGTCAGTTCATAACCTCGAGGGCGCGGAGTTTCTCGCCGGCATTCCCGGCACCGTGGGGGGTGCACTGGCAATGAATGCCGGCTGCTATGGATCCGAAACCTGGAATGCGGTTGCGCGAGTGCGCACCATAGACCGCGCCGGCCGGCTGCAGATTCGCGAGCCTCACGAGTACACGGTCGGCTATCGCAGTGTCCTTCCGGTACAGGCCCACGACGAATTCTTCGTTGCCGTCTGGTTCCGTTTTGCACGAGGCAACGGCGGAAAGGCACGCCAGAAAATAAAGGATTTGTTGTCGAGGCGAATCGCCACGCAGCCGCTTGCCGAGTCCAACGCGGGCTCGGTATTCCGCAATCCGCCTGGCGACTACGCGGCGCGCCTGATTGAGGCAAGCGGTCTGAAAGGCAAGCGCATAGGCGGCGCGGAGGTTTCGACCGTGCACGCCAATTTCATCGTCAACAAAGGTGGGGCGAAGGCGCATGACATCGAAGAGCTGATTGTGCTCGTGCAGGAAACGGTAAAGCGCGAAGCGGATGTGATGCTGGAGCGCGAAGTGCGGATCGTGGGTGAAGCATGAAGGCGAAAGTATGAGCGGTAACCGGTTCGGGAAAGTGGCGGTACTCATGGGTGGCCGCTCCGCCGAGAGAGAGATATCGCTGCTGTCAGGCAACGCAGTGCTCGGCGCGTTGCACGAGCGCGGCGTGGATGCGCATGCCTTTGACCCGAAAGAGCGTGACATATCGGATCTCAAGCGTGAGAACTTCTACCGCGTGTTCATCGCGCTGCACGGTCGTTACGGAGAAGACGGTACCGTGCAAGGCGCGCTCGAACTGCTCGGGATCCCCTACACCGGAAGCGGAGTCATGGCGAGCGCTCTAGCGATGGACAAATGGCGCACCAAGCTGATGTGGCAGGCGGCCGGCATCCCGGTTCCGAAAGATGTGCTGGTGGATGCGGCGTCGGACTGGAATGCGATCGTGCGAACGCTGGGGCTGCCCCTGATCGTAAAGCCCGCACACGAAGGTTCGACGATCGGGCTAACCAAGGTTCGCACGGCAAATAAGTTGCCCGCGGCCTACGAGCTGGCCGCGCGCTACGACCGACTGGTGCTCGCGGAAGAATTCATCGACGGACAGGAGCTCACGGCGTCGATTCTGGGCGATGTCGCGTTGCCGCTGATCCGCATCGTGGCGCCGCAGGGGAACTACGACTACCAGAACAAGTATTTCACCGACGAGACGAAATACCACTGCCCCGCCGGAATTGATAGCGAAGCGGAGCGCAGCATCCGCGCGGTCGCACTGCGCGCGTTTCAGGTCCTGGGGTGCGAAGGTTGGGGCCGAGCCGACCTGATCATGCGAGCCGACCACACTTTCTCGTTTCTGGAGATGAACACGTCACCGGGAATGACCGGCCACAGCCTGGTGCCGATGGCCGCACGGCAGGCTGGGCTTGCCTTTCCCGATTTGGTCGTGCGAATTCTGGAGGGTGCTCATGTGGGATGACGCGGCGGCGATGAGGATGACCGCGAATCTGCTGTATGCGATTGCCGGGGTGCTCTTGCTGTATGGCACCGCGCACTACGTGGTTCACCTGCCGGTTTTTCCGCTGCGCGACATCCAGCTCACAGGCGACGTGGTGCATGTGACGCACGAACAAGTCGAAGCCGTCGTGACCAGAGAACTCCGCGGAAATTTCTTCACCATGGACCTCGCGCAGGCGCGCGCAGCTTTCGAAAAGCTGCCGTGGGTCCGTAAAGTCAATGTGCGACGGCAATGGCCGGACCGTCTGGAAGTCGCGGTCGAGGAGCACAGGCCTCTTGCGCGGTGGGGTTCTACCGCGCTGGTCAGCGCGCAAGGCGAGGTGTTCGAAGCCGCGACCAACACCACGTTGCCGGTGCTGCAGGGCCCGGAGGGCGCTGCGCCGGAAGTCGTCTCGCATTTTCAAGAGTTCGAGCGCGTGCTTGAGCCCATCGGCAGGCGCATTGTGCAGATAACGATGTCGGCTCGACGGGCCTGGGTGTTGAAACTCGACGACGGCACGGTGCTTGAACTCGGGCGCGACAATCTCGAGTCCAGACTTGCCGGGTTCGTCGCTGCATATGAACGTACTGTCGCGCGCTTGCCCAGGCCGTCGACTTACATCGACCTCCGCTACACGAACGGGTTCGCCGTGCGCAGCCCGGGATTGAAGTGGGACGGAAAAAAGACCTGAATGCGATCGATGAAACAGACATGGCGTTAAGCGGAAGAAAAGAAAGCAAGAATCTGATTGTCGGACTCGACATCGGCACGTCGAAGATTGCGGCCATCGTCGCCGAGATGAAGCCGGAAGGCGGCTTCGAGGTCATCGGAATGGGCAGTTCGCCATCGCGCGGATTGAAGAAGGGCGTGGTAGTCAATATCGAATCGACCGTCAATGCGATCCAGCGTGCGCTGGAGGAAGCGGAGTTGATGGCCGATTGCAAGATTCGTGACGTGTGGACCGGCATCGCCGGCAGCCACATCCGCAGTTTCAACTCCCATGGCATGGTTGCGATAAAGGATCGCGAAGTGGCGCAGAGCGACGTGGATCGCGTAGTGGAAACCGCCAAAGCGATCTCGATTCCGACCGACCAGCAGATCCTGCACGTACTGAACCAGGAATTCGTGATCGATGGCCAGGAAGATGTGCGCGAGCCGCTCGGCATGAGCGGGGTGCGTCTTGAAGTGAAGGTGCACATTGTCACCGGCGCCGTTTCGGCGGCGCAAAACATCATGAAGTGCGTGCGACGCTGCGGCCTGGAAGTCAACGATCTCATATTACAGCCTCTGGCATCAGCCATGGCGGTCCTCTCGGAAGACGAAAAGGACCTTGGCGTGTGCCTGGTCGACATCGGTGGTGGGACGTCGGACATTGCGGTTTTTACACAAGGCGCAATAAGGCATACCGCCGTGATCCCGATCGCGGGAGATCAGATTACGAACGACATTGCAATGGCGCTGCGCACGCCGACAAAAGAGGCCGAGGAGATCAAGCGTCGCTACGGGTGCGCGCTGCGTGAACTTGCGGACCCTCAGGAAATGGTCGAAGTGCCGGGAGTGGGAGAGCGCGGTTCCAAGAAGATGTCGCGTCAGACCCTGGGCGAAGTCATCGAGCCTCGCGTGGAAGAACTGTACTCCCTGGTCCAGGCCGAGCTTCGCCGCAGCGGCTTCGAGGAGCTGTTGTCTTCGGGCATCGTAATTACCGGCGGCAGCGCCGCGATGCAGGGAATGGTCGAATTGGGAGAGGAAGTGTTCCACATGCCCGTGCGACTGGGGCTTCCGAGTTACGCAGGTGGATTGTCGGAAGTCATCCGCAACCCGCGATATTCAACAGGCGTAGGGCTGTTGATGGCGGGATTCAGCCAGCATCAGCGGCAACAGATCGAAAAGATGCAGAGCGGATCTTTCAAGCAGATCGTCGGCCGCATGAGGAAATGGTTCGAGACCAATTTTTAGGAAGCGGTATTCAAGGGAGTTTGGTTTTTAACGGTTCATAACTATTTACACAGGAGGCGACTGATGTTCGAGATCGTGGATACACAACCTCAAGAAGCAGTGATCAAGGTAGTCGGTGTCGGCGGCTGCGGCGGCAATGCGGTCGATCATATGATCAACGAAGGCGTGGATGGCGTGGAGTTCATTTGCGCCAACACCGACTCGCAAGCGCTGAAGCGCAACAAGTCCAAAACGCTGTTGCAACTCGGACCGAATGTGACCAAAGGTCTGGGGGCGGGCGCGAACCCGGATATCGGTCGGGAAGCGGCGATGGAAGACCGTGAGCGCATCATCGAGTTGATAGAAGGTGCCGACATGTTGTTTCTTACGGCAGGCATGGGAGGCGGTACCGGTACCGGCGCTGCACCGATCGTTGCAGAGGCCGCACGCGAGCTTGGAATTTTGACTGTCGCAGTGGTGACCAAACCTTTTGCCTTCGAAGGCAAACGCCAGAAGATTGCTCAGCAGGGACTAGAGGAACTTTGCCGCCACGTCGATTCGCTGATCGTGATTCCGAACGACAAGCTGATGCAGGTTCTAGGCGAGGACGTCAGCATGCTCGACGCATTCAAGGCGGCAAACACCGTCTTGCACGGCGCCGTTGCCGGTATCGCCGAAGTGATCAAGTGCCCCGGCCTGGTCAATGTGGACTTTGCCGACGTGCGCACCGTGATGTCGGAGATGGGTATGGCGATGATGGGTTCGGCGGTGGCTGCGGGACTCGATCGGGCCCATTCCGCGGCCGAGCAGGCTGTGGCCAGTCCGTTGCTGGAAGATGTCAATCTTGCAGGAGCACGCGGTGTCCTTGTGAACATCACCGCCAGTTCCAGCCTCAAGATGAAAGAAGTGCATGAAGTGATGAATACCATCAAAGGTTTCACCGCTGAAGATGCGACCGTGATTGTCGGTACTGTGATCGATGAGGGAATGGAAGATCGTTTGCGAGTGACCATGGTGGCTACGGGTTTGGGTGGGGCGGTCAACCGTCATCAGCAAAAGCCGTTGACCATGGTGAAAACCGGGACCGATGCCACGTCTATCGATGTGAACTACGGGGATCTAGAAACTCCGGCAGTTATGCGCCGGCGCTCACGTGATGCCGCTGTCGAGGCGATGAAGCAGTCGGGGGTGGATATGCTCGACATCCCGGCGTTCTTGCGCAAACAGGCTGACTAGATTGAGGGAAGCCATACTGCTTGCTGCGTCACAGCAATCTTTTTGTGCTGGCGCAATACAATGCCTCTATGGTAATCTAATCAATCATTTATATTTAATTTAGAAAGCAGTAATGAGGGCTCAATTCCTTGCACTACCTGAGCGAATGACATGATCAAACAACGCACGCTGAAGAATATCGTTCGTGCCACCGGAGTAGGCCTGCATACCGGAGAGAAGGTCTATCTGACATTGCGTCCGGCGGCGCCGAACAGCGGCATCATTTTCCGGCGTGTGGATTTGAATCCTGTCGTGGACATCAAGGCCGATCCTTATGCTGTGGGCGATACGCGACTGTCGTCGTGTCTCGAACGGGATGGCGCGCGCGTGCAGACGGTAGAACATCTGATGTCGGCGCTGGCCGGACTTGGCATCGACAATGTCTACGTCGACTTGACCTCGGGTGAGGTTCCCATCATGGACGGCTCGGCGTCTCCTTTCGTATTCCTGTTGCAGTCGGCGGGTATCGAGGAGCAACCCGCTGCCAAGAAGTTCATCCGCATCAAGAAACCGGTCGAAGTAAAGCAGGGAGACAAGTGGGTCAAATTCGAGCCCTACAACGGGTTTCGCGTGGACTTCAGCATCGATTTCAGGCATCCGGTATTCGCGCATTCCAACAAGCGGGTGATTGTCGACTTCGAGCACACGTCGTATGTAAAAGAAGTGAGCCGGGCGAGAACTTTCGGATTCATGCAGGACGTCGAGAACATGCGTTCGCAGGGATTGGCCCTTGGCGGTAGCCTCGATAATGCGATCGTGATGGACGAGTACCGGGTGCTCAACGCGGACGGATTGCGTTACGAGGACGAATTCGTGAAGCATAAGGCACTGGATGCGATTGGCGACCTCTACCTGCTCGGACATCCGGTCATAGGCGCCTATTCAGCCTACAAGTCAGGCCACGCCCTCAACAACGGGTTATTGCGACAATTGATAGAAGACGCATCGTCCTGGGAGTTCGTCACTTTCCTCAAGCCAGAGGAGGCGCCCGCCTTCCTCAGGTTGCAAATGCAGACCGTTTGAGAAATCCGGTTCGAGCTAGTGCTGCGGTCATCCTTCTTGCTGCGCGAATCTGATCATATTGATATTTCTATCTTTATTGGCCCTGGAGCGGTTTGCGATCGCCATCTAAGCTATGAGCCCTGACGGCTAAGACGTTTTAGTGCCGACTTCAAAGGGGAAGCGTCTAGACGATCTGTTAGCGAGTCAATCACGTTGCGAGCCTCGATACTGAGGGAAATCTGTTTTTGTGGCAATGGGTTATCGCGGATACCTACTTGCACTTGTAGGCGAATTCCAGTAATCTCATATCCCCGCTGTCGCAAAGAGGTCAGCATTCGCGGGGTCATCTGCCTTAACTTGGCGGCGACCGGGCCGTTATCAGCGAACAGGTTCAATTCACCGGCATTCATCGAAGCCACAGTCACAAAAGGGGCCAGATTGTCGGGCAGTACTTTCGCCAAAATGCTTTGCAGGGCCACCAGTTGCCGAATTTCCCGATTAAGGGCCTGCAATTCAGGAAGTGTGTCGATTAGCAAGCCGACGCGTTTCTCGGACATAGGGCTGGTCAATACGAAGGTCTAGTAAGGGGGAACGGATGAATATTATTCTGGTTTCCAACAAATTGTCACAGGCGCGCAGCTTCACGCTGAGTACGCCCCAGGTTGTATTTCTGGGGTTGCTCATGTGCCTGATGATTGTATCCCTTGCCGTAATGCTCAACTATTTCTCGCTGCGCTATGCGGTGACCAATCAGAGCCCTTACCTCCAGTCGTTGCTGGAAGCAGTGCAGGCCGAACAAACGCGGAAGACTCAGTCGTATCTGCGTGAGAGCCTCAATACCATGGCGGCCAGGCTTGGCGAGATGCAAGCCAAGTTACTGCGCCTAGACACGCTTGGGGAGCGCCTGACAAAACTCGCGGGCATCAAGCCGCAAGAGTTCATGTTCGATCAGGTTCCGGGGCGGGGTGGTGCGGTTTCTTCGATTCCTCCCCAAGAGCTTTCAATGAGCGAACTGGTCGACAAGGTGGATCATCTTGCCATTCAGGTCGACGACCGCACCGACAAGCTTGGCGTGCTTGAATCGATGATGACATTATCTCACGCAAAAAAGCAGTTGCTGCCGACGCAACTGCCAGTGTCTACCGGATGGTACTCTTCCAATTTTGGGTGGCGTATCGATCCGTTCACCGGATGGAATGCGTTTCATGAAGGCATGGATTTCATGGCCGCAGAAGGTGCGGCGATCACCGCTGCCGCCGGAGGTGTAGTGGTCTACGCGGACCCTCATCCTCAGTATGGTAATATGATAGAGATAGATCATGGCAACGGCTTGATTACACGCTACGCTCACGCATCGAAGCTCATCGCGAAGGTCGGAGACGTGGTGCTGCGTGGTCAGAAGATTGCCGAGGTCGGTAACACTGGCCGTTCGACAGGGACGCATCTGCACTTCGAAGTGCGTCAATGGGGAGCGCCACAGAATCCCGCTCGCTTCCTTCAGGTGCCGGGCTGAACTGAAACATACTAGCATTCCAGCAGAGGGGTGGGGGCAGGCGTCCCCACCCCTCTTGCTTTAAGGACATCCAGAGCAATGATCAATAGTCTTCTAAAAAAAATATTCGGTAGTCGCAACGATCGTCTGTTGCGGATGTATTCGCATGCAGTGCATGCCATCAATGCGCTCGAGCCACAGATGCAAAAGCTGAGCGACACGGATTTGCGCGCACGCACGGAAGTCCTCCGGCAGCGCGCAAGCAACGGTCAAACGCTGGATGATCTGCTGGTCGACGCATTCGCAACCGTGCGGGAAGCCAGCCGGCGTGTTCTGAACATGCGTCATTTCGACGAGCAGCTGCTGGGCGGCCTTGCGCTCCATAACGGCAAAATCGCGGAAATGCGCACGGGAGAAGGAAAGACGCTCGTTGCCACGTTGCCGGCCTATCTGAACACGCTTGCAGAAAAGGGCGTGCATGTCGTGACGGTCAACGATTACCTCGCAAGTCGTGACGCGGAATGGATGGGGAGGTTATATCGTTTTCTCGGCTTGTCCGTTGGTGTGAACCTCTCGCAAATGGAGCATGGTCTGAAGCAGCAGGCCTATGCCGCCGACATCACTTACGGCACCAATAGCGAGTTCGGATTCGATTATTTGCGTGACAACATGGTGTTTCAGGCATCCGAACGTGTACAGCGTGGATTGTCTTTTGCGATCGTCGACGAGGTGGACTCGATTCTGATCGATGAGGCGAGAACACCGCTGATCATCTCCGGCCAAGCCGAAGACAGTACCGAACTGTACTACCGCATGAACGAAATCGTGCCGAACTTGACCCGCGTCAAAGAGGAAAATGGCCCGGGCGATTTCACCGTGGACGAAAAAGCCCACCAGGTGTTGCTCACGGAAGTCGGCCACGAGCGCGCCGAAGAACTGATGACTCGCGCCGGTTTATTGCCAGAAAACGGCAGCCTCTACGACGCGGCCAACATCAATCTGATGCATCACTTGTACGCGGCACTGCGCGCAAACTCACTGTTCCATCGCGACCAGCACTACGTGGCGCAAAATGATGAGATCGTCATTGTCGACGAATTTACCGGCCGTTTGACGCCTGGACGTCGTTGGTCGGATGGACTACACCAGGCGATAGAGGCCAAGGAAGGCGTGCGCATACAACGGGAAAATCAAACGTTAGCCTCGATTACCTACCAGAATTATTTCCGCATGTACCGCAAGCTTGCGGGAATGACCGGAACGGCGGATACCGAAGCCTACGAATTCCAGCAGATCTACGGGCTGGAAACAGTCATCATGCCGACACACATGCCGATGATCCGCGAAGACCGCCTCGATCAGGTCTACCGCACTGCGCAGGAGAAATACAACGCGGTGATCAACGACATCAGAGCTTGCCATCAGAGCGGCCAGCCGGTTCTGGTCGGCACGACTTCGATCGAGAATTCCGAGCTGCTGGCCAAGTTGCTTGAGAAAGAGAAGCTGGCGCATCAGGTTCTGAACGCGAAACAACACGCACGCGAGGCAGAGATTATTGCCCAGGCAGGCAGACCAAAAATGGTCACTATCGCGACGAACATGGCAGGTAGGGGTACCGACATTGTGCTGGGTGGAAATCCGGAGCCCGACATCAACAAGATCCGCAATGATTCGACCATTTCGGATCAGGACAAAGATGCGCGAGTGTCCGAGATGCGTGCCCAGTGGCAAAAGCTGCACGAGCAGGTCATTCGTGCGGGGGGGCTTCATATTGTCGGAACCGAACGCCACGAATCCCGGCGCGTCGATAACCAGTTGCGAGGCCGATCCGGGCGCCAAGGGGACCCGGGCTCGAGTCGTTTCTATCTTTCCCTCGAAGACCCATTGCTGCGCATTTTTGCCTCGGATCGCGTGGCAGCCATCATGGATCGCCTCAAGATGCCCGAGGGCGAGGCGATCGAGCACCCCTGGGTTACGCGTGCAATTGAGAACGCGCAGAGAAAAGTGGAAGCACGCAACTTCGATATCCGCAAGCAGTTGCTCGAATACGACGACGTCGCAAACGATCAGCGCAAGGTCATCTATCAGCAGCGCAACGAATTGCTGGAAGCGACGGATATCTCCGACACGATCCGCTCGATGCGCGAAGGAACGGTTGACGCGCTGACCTCGCAGCATATTCCGCTGGGCAGCGTCGAGGAGCAATGGGACGTGCCCGCCCTGGAGAAAACCCTTGCCGGTGAGTTCGGTCTGCGACTTCCACTTCAGGAGTGGCTCAAGCAGGAAGAGAATCTCGATGAGGAACATCTGCGTGCTCGCATCATCGAGACCGCTAATGCACATTACGAGGAAAAATTTTCCCGCGTGGATGATCAAAAAAGGGTGCGCGAATACGAGCGGGACATAATGCTCAATTTCCTCGACAGCCACTGGCGCGAGCATTTGGCGGCGCTCGATCATTTGCGGCAAGGCATTCATCTGCGCGGCTATGCACAGAAAAACCCGAAGCAGGAGTACAAGCGTGAAGCCTTCGAGTTGTTCTCGCTGATGCTGGATACCGTACGCACGGAAGTAACCCGTCAATTGATGATCGTGCAGATCCCCACGGCGGAAGAGGTGCAGGCGGTGGTCGAAAAGCAGCAACAGACGGAACTAAAAAATGTGCAGTATCACCAGAACACCGATCATGACGAAGCGCTCGAGAAGGCGAACGCCGATGTGAAAGTGCAGCCCTTCGTTCGCGGTCAGAAGGTAGGGCGTAACGATCCATGCCCCTGCGGTTCCGGGAAGAAATACAAACAATGCCACGGCAAGCTCGGCTGATTTCGGAGCCATACGCGCGGACACTACTTGCCTCATGAAAAGAAGCGCAGAGACTTTCGAATGGCGGTAAATCTCATAGCCCCCGATCCGTCCGCGCTGCTGGCGATCAAAGGAGTTCGACTCGGCGTAACCGAGGCCGGAGTAAGCAAAGCCGATCGCAAGGATTTGTTGCTGATGACGCTTGCGGCTGGAACGAGAGTCGCCGGCGTCTTTACACGTAACCGATTTTGCGCCGCGCCCGTTATCGTGGCCAAGGCGCATTTGCAGGGCGGCAGCATCCGCGCGCTGATAGTGAATACGGGTTGCGCCAATGCCGGCACCGGCGAAGATGGCTTTGCACGGGCAAAGCAGACATGCGCCGACGTGTCGAAGTTGCTCGATTGCGGACCGGAGCAGGTATTACCCTTTTCCACGGGCGTCATCATGGAACCGCTGCCGGTCGATCGCATTGCTGCCGGGCTGCCGCGTTGCATTGCCGGGCTCGGTGAAAACAACTGGGCTGACGCCGCGATCGCCATCATGACTACCGACACAATGGCAAAGGCGTGTTCCACGCGAGTCGACATCGGCGGCCATTCGATTGCAGTCACTGGTATCGCAAAGGGTTCGGGAATGATTCGTCCCAACATGGCGACGATGCTCGGATTCATCGCCACGGACGCGTTGGTGGAACAGAAGCTGCTGCAGCAAGCGACCACATATGCAGCAGACCGGACTTTCAACTGCGTGACCGTGGATGGCGACACTTCTACGAATGATGCCTTGATCGTAGCTGCCACCGGACAAGGCGGGGCTCCGGAAATCTCCAAATCTGACTCCGTTGAATTCAAGTTATTCCTCGACGCGGTAACCGAGGTTGCATCTGTACTTGCGCAAGCGCTCGTCCGAGATGGAGAGGGTGCGACCAAGTTTATTACCATCCACATCGAAGGAGGAATGAATGAAACCGAATGTCGGAAAGTCGGCTATGCCATCGCCCATTCGCCTCTGGTCAAAACGGCATTCTTTGCTTCCGACCCGAATCTCGGGCGCATTCTTGCGGCTATTGGCTATGCCGGGATCGATGACCTCGACGTTTCGAAAGTGGACCTCCATCTTGGCGATGTAATGGTGGCGAAGTCCGGAGGACGCGCCCCAAGCTACCGCGAGGAAGACGGCCAGCGCGTGATGAAGCAGGATGAGATCACCGTACGGGTAGGATTGAACCGCGGCGCTTCATCCGGCACGGTCTGGACCTGCGATCTTTCCCATGACTATGTGAGTATCAACGCCGATTATCGCAGTTAACCATCGATGAGCAGCGACCTTGAACGTCTGATCAGTCGCGTCGAGCAGGTGCTCGGGCGCTTTGAAGCAACCCTACCGCAGGCACGCTCGGCGCTCGACTGGAAGAAAGGTCTGGCCTACCGCTGGCGCAAGCGTGGAAACGCGGGTTTTCTTCAATCGGTGGCGCATCCGCACAAGATTCGACTATCGGACCTGCAGGGGATAGACGATCAGATAAAGCTGATCGAGCAGAACACCCGCCAATTCATCGAAGGACTTACGGCCAACAACGTTTTGCTGACCGGTGCGCGCGGTACGGGGAAGTCATCACTGGTAAAGGCGCTGCTGAACAAATTTTCGTCGAAGGGCTTGCGCCTGATCGAAGTGGACAAGCAGGATCTGGTGGATCTTCCCGACATCGTCGATCTGATTGCCGATGTTCCACACAAATTCATTTTGTTTTGCGACGACCTCTCGTTCGATGCCGACGAGCCGGGATACAAGGCGTTGAAGGTGATTTTGGACGGATCGATTTCTGCAACTTCGGAAAATCTGCTTATCTATGCGACGTCCAACAGACGCCACCTGATGCCCGAATTCATGCAGGAAAATCTGGAGACCAAGTATTTTGGCGAGGAGATCCATCCGGGGGAAACGGTGGAGGAAAAAATATCCCTGTCGGAACGTTTCGGTCTGTGGGTATCCTTCTATCCCTTCGACCAGGATGAATACCTGACTATCGTCGACTATTGGCTCGGCGAGCTGGGAGTTCCGGAGCGGGAGAGGGGCGCCAAAGCCCGCAACGAGGCACTGCAATGGGCGCTGACGCGCGGTTCGCGTAGCGGCCGTGTCGCCTGGCATTTTGCGCGCGACTGGGCGGGTCGCCATGGAATAACATCCGGCCCCTCTCGCAAAACATCCTGATCGGCCATTGGCTATCCCATGATGCAACGCGTGCTGGATGTCGCGGCCGCAGTAATTGAGCGCCCCGATGGTAGCTTCCTTCTGGCACAACGTCCGCCCGGCAAAGTCTATGCAGGGTATTGGGAATTTCCTGGTGGCAAGGTCGAGTCAGGTGAGCCGATCACCCATGCGCTCGATCGAGAATTACGCGAAGAGCTCGGTATTGACGTCGAGCTCGCCTACCCCTGGATTACTCGTGTCTATCCCTATCCGCATGCAACGGTACGGTTGCATTTTCACCGCGTGGTGCGCTGGCGCGGAGAACCGCATCCCCACGAGAGACAGGCCCTTTCCTGGCAGCGAAGTACCGAAATTATGGTTTCACCCATGCTTCCGGCCAATGCCCCAGTTCTTAAGGCATTGTCCTTGCCCACCAGTCTGGGAATTACTCGCGCATGGGAATCGGGTATCGATGTGGCTCTGGCGCAACTTCGCCTCGCGCTCGAGCGCGGATTACGGTTGGTGCAAGTCAGGGAGAAAAATCTAGATCCCGCTGCCCGCAAGATTTTCGCAGCGCAAGTCATGCGGGAGGTGCGCGCAGTTGGCGGCATCGTAGTGGTTAATAGCGATGTTCAACTCGCAACGATGCTCGGCGCGGGGTTACACTTGCCGTCACGCGAGTTGATGGCTGCAAAATCACGCCCTGAAGTCGAGTGGTGCAGCGCCTCATGCCACGACACTGTCGAATTAGAAAGGGCGCGTGAGTTAGCACTGGACTTCGTGCTGCTCGGCCCGGTTCATTTCACGCCCGGCCACGCCGGCTCGCCAGAAATCGGATGGAATAAATTCGCAGATCTGGTTCGGGACTATTCTTTGCCGGTATTCGCTCTTGGAGGAATGCGGGCTGTAAATCTCGATGCGGCGCGCAGATGCGGGGCACATGGTGTCGCCATGGTGCGAGGCGCGTGGGAGTGGGGATAGGGTTATAGCTCCTCGTCGTCGGTCTGGCCGGTATCCGGCTTTTCCTGGGGAATGCGGTAGGAGCCAGTGGCCCACTGACCGAAGTCGATGAGTTTGCAGCGTTCAGAACAGAAAGGTCGATAGGGATTGTCGGTGCTCCACCGTATTGTGGCGTTACATTGTGGGCAATGCCCCTTGCGCGCTTCCTTGAAGGCGGTTGGCATCACAAGTTGCAGAAGGTAAGCTCGAAGTTGACGTCGTCGATACTGGTACGACGCTGCGTGCCGATCGCAGTCGTGAAGCGTACATTGAGTGCATATTTGTTGGCGCTGATCTCGGGGACGCAATCGTAATTGCTATCGAGTCGAATGCGGAGCATCTGCGCGAGCCTTCCTGCCATTGTCTGTTGATACACGCCTTGATGCGCTACACGACTGGTGGTCTTGCCGCTCTCCCTGAGCAGCTTCAGTATGATCTGCACGCCGTTGCGGATCGGCAGGAACGGGGCCAGCCATTCGTCAAGATCGAGGCGGCGCACCTCGGCGCTCTGGTTAAGCCAGAAATGATAGGAGGGCAGATCGAACTCGCAGACACCTCCCGGAATCGCGGAACGTTGTTTGATCCCCATCAGCCATTCGTTCTCGCGCAGTTCCTGGCCGGTCTTTCCGGACGAAAGGAACAGATCGGAAACCGCCTTCTCGATCTCGGCCAGTACCGTAGCCAGCGCTTCCTGGGAAATCGCCGGATTATTGCGCAGGGCATCGAGGTGCTGCTTCTGTCGCTCGAGTACCTGCATCAACTCCGATTTGAGATCGGCCCGGCCGCCGACATCGAGAATCTCGAACAACGACGTAAGCGCGACATGGTGTTCTTCGGGGTCGTTTTTCAAGGCGAAGTACTGCGCGCGCTGGTACAAATCCTCCAGGCGCAGCAGGGTGCGAATCCTCTCGTTGAGCGGGAACTCGTAGCTGATCACAATGTGGGGGCGGCCACCGGAGTTGGGGCAAGTATTGCCGAAAAGACCAGAAAAATAAAGCCGCTGGCCGCTGTTGGCTCTTCGAACCAATGTGGATCAGCCACTTGTCGCAAGCCCGAGATATCGAAGATGCAGCGGGACCACCTGTGCTTGCAGCGCATCGAGGTCGCCATCATTGTGAATAACGTCGTCGGCCCTGCGCAGTCGCTCCTGTCTGGAAACCTGTGAGGCAATGATTGAAAGGACCCGATCACGCGAAAGTCCGCTTCGCGCCATCACCCTGGAAACCTGGATTTCCGGTTGGCAATCCACCACCAGTATGCGGCCCATCCCGCGCCGATAGGTGCCGGTTTCGAACAGCAGCGGTACCACGACGATGACGTACGGTGCTGTCGACTCCCGGATCTGCCTTGTGCTCTCCTGCCGAATCAAGGGATGCAGAATCGCTTCCAGATCTTTCCGGGCTGACGGGTCTGCGAATACAAGATTGCGCATCTGCGCCCTGTCTAGGCTGCCGTCCGCAGCGACAAACCGCGGCCCGAACCTGCGGGCAATCTCTGCGATCGCCGGCTGGCCCGGTGCAGTCAGGCGACGGGAGATCTTATCCGTGTCCACCAATCCGGCTCCGTATAACACAAACAATTCAGCTACAGTCGTCTTGCCCGAGCCGATTCCACCAGTCAGGCCGACAGCGAACACCATGCTCAGAACAGCTGCAAGTAGGTCCGGTTGATCGTTTCGCCCCAGAACAAGGCAATCAGTCCGGCGGCGGCAAGATAGGGTCCAAATGGAATTGGCGTATTGCGGCCGTGCCGAGTGAATACGATCAAAGCGATGCCGACGACTGCGCCCACCAGCGAGGACAGCAATATCACGATGGGCAACATCTTCCATCCGAGCCAGGCGCCTATAGCGCCAAGCAGTTTGAAATCGCCGTAGCCCATGCCTTCCTTCCCGGTGGTGAGTTTGAACAGCCAATACACTGCCCAGAGTGAAAGATAGCCCGCGATCGCGCCGATCACGGCTGACGAGAGCGGCGTAAAACCGTTGTTCAGGTTGACAAGCAGGCCCAACCACAGCAACGGCAGCGTGATGTCGTCCGGCAGCAGCTGAGTATCGATATCGATTACGGTGAGCGCGATGAGAGCCCAGGCGAAGACAAGGGCCCCCGCCATCGCCAGTGTCAATCCGAATCGCCAGCCTATATATGCGGAAAGGATGCCGCTTATCGCCTCGACGATGGGGTAGCGGATGCTTATCGGCGACTTGCACGACGCGCAGCGCCCGCGCAGGAATACATAGCTGACGATGGGTATGTTCTCGTAGGCCCGGATACTATGACCGCAGTGTGGGCAATTCGAAGCCGGCGTCATCAGGTTGTAGCGCTGCGCGTTGCCGACGCGCAGTTTCTTCGCCACTTCAACCAGGTCTTTCTGTTCGAGCAGATCCGCCGCCTGGCCGTCCCAGTCCCGCTCCAGCATTTTTGGTAGCCGATGGATGACGACGTTGAGGAAACTGCCGACGATGAGCCCCACCAGCCCGCATACTGCGGCGAGCGTCACGGCTTGATTCTGCAGTACCTGGATGAGCGACATAACTGAGGATTTGCGCGCCCTACGTGTCAACTCCCGCCGATAAAAAAAGCGCCCGAGATCATCGGGCGCGCGACCATATGAGCGAAAAATTTATACCGCTTGACCCATCTTGAAGATCGGAAGGTACATGGCGATGACCATCCCACCGATCAATACCCCCAGCACGACCATGATCATCGGCTCCATCAGGCTGGAAAGCGCGTCCACGGCGTCGTCGACTTCCTGTTCGAAGAAGTCGGCAACCTTGCCCAGCATTCCGTCCAGCGAGCCGGATTCTTCACCGATGGACACCATCTGCAGAACCATGTTCGGGAACACATTGGTATTGGTCATCGCGACGGTCAGGCTTATACCCGCGCTGACCTCTTGCTGAATTTTCTTGGTTGCCACGTAGTAGACGTAATTGCCGGCAGCGCCCGCGACCGAATCCAGCGCCTCCACCAGTGGTACGCCGGCTGCGAACATGGTCGACAGAGTTCGCGTCCAGCGGGCAATCGTGGCTTTGCGGATTAGCGGGCCAAATATGGGTATCTTCAGGAACCATCGATCCAATGCATTTTGCATCTTCACTGATCGTTTCCATGTGTAGAAGAAAAACCACACACCGAACCCGACGCCACCAAAGATGGCCCACCACCACTGGACAAAGAAGTCCGAGATCGCCATCACGAACAGGGTCGGTGCCGGAAGATTGGCGCCGAAACTGGAGAACAGATCCTTGAATGCCGGAATCACGAAAATCATAATGATCGCCGTGATGATGAAGGCCACCACGATGATCGAAATCGGGTAGAACAGCGCCGCCTTGATTTTGCCCTTGATCGCCAGGATCTTTTCTTTGTAGGTGGCCAGGCGATCGAGCAGGCTGTCAAGTATACCGGCCTGCTCGCCAGCACCCACAAGGTTGCAGTACAAAGCGTCGAAATACAGTGGATATTTGCGAAAGGCAACGTTCAGACTATTGCCCGTTTCGACTTCGTTCTTGATATCCATGAGCAACTTTCCGACTGCAGGATTGGAGTGGCCCTTGCCGACGATGTCGAACGACTGGAGCAGTGGTACGCCGGCCTTCATCATGGTGGCCAGTTGGCGGGTAAACAGAGTAATGTCTTTTTGCGTTACCTTGCCGCCAATGCCCCCTCTCTTGCGTTTGACCTTGAGAACCGCAATACCTTGCCGGCGCAGCTGGGACAGGACCACATGTTCGCCACCGGCTCGCATGTCGCCTCTGACCAGCTTGCCGGCCTTGTCCTTGCCTTCCCAGAGAAAGGTGTATTCCTTGACCCTATCCCTTGTTGCCGCTGCGGTAGCCATAGCGTTACCTCGTCACGTCACTATTTCGTTTAGTGGCCACTTTGAAGGACCACTAATCAGCTCGAATAATGCACTGGCCAGTCGTTAAAGTAAAGATGGAAGTATCTGATAAATAGCCCTGATTTTTAGTCTTTATCGGGCGGAAGCATGCGTACGGATTTGATCACGCGATCCTGGATCTGGAGGACGTCAAGTGGGTAGCCGGCGAGTTTCAAGCTGGTGCCTGGCTCGGGAATGTCCTGAAAGTGCTCCAGAATCAGCCCATTCAAGGTCTTGGGACCGTCCAGGGGAAATTTGTAACCCAGCTTGCGATTCATGTCCCGGAGCAGGGTTCCGCCCTCGACAATGATGCTGCCGTCCTCCATCCGCCGGAATCGGCCCGTTTGCAGCGGCGATTGGGTCGTGAATTCTCCGATGATCTCTTCAAGAATGTCCTCCAGGGTCAGCAAGCCCTTGAGTTCTCCGTATTCGTCCACAACGAGACCCATGCGATCTTGCTGTTCCTGGAAATTCTGAAGTTGCGTCAACAACGGCGTTCCAATGGGAATGAAGTAGGGTTCGCGCAGCACTTCGGTAAGGGTTTGCGCGTTGATGTTTTCCCCTTCAGAAAGATTCAGCACCTTGCGCACATGCACGATGCCGATGATGTCGTCCAGGCGTTCGCGGTAGACGGGCAGCCGGGTATGGTTACTGGTCGCAATCTGGCGGCGGATCTCATCCGGCAACGATTCGATGTCGACCGCTTCGATCTGATTGCGCGGCGTCATCGCGTCTTCCACGGTGATCGATTCCAGATCGAACAGGTTCAGCAGAATGTTTTGATGCTTTTGCGGCAGAAAATTGCCGCCTTCCAGAATCAGGGTGCGCAATTCCTCCATGCTCAACGTATGCGCTTGGTTCGAATGCGGCTGCAAGCGCAGCAGCCATAACAGTCCGCGCACGAACAGGTTGACGAACCAAGTGACCGGGTAAGCGAGTTTGAGCAATGGAGCCAGAATGTAACCTGCGGGAAAAGCGATCGTCTCCGGTCGCGTCGCCCCAATGACCTTGGGCGTGATTTCGCTGAACACGAGCAGCAAGAAAGCCACGGTGGCAGTGCTCAGCGACAGCACCAACTCGCCCCCGCCGAACAGGCGAATAGCGATAACGGTGGCAAGTGTCGTAGCGCCCGCATTAACCAGCGTATTGCCGAGCAATACCACCCCAAGCAGTCTGTCCACCCGGGCAAGAAGCTGCGAAGCAAGGCGTGCGCCCCGATGACCGGTCTTGGTCAGATGCCTCAGGCGATAGCGATTGAGCGCCATCATGCTGGTTTCGGAAATCGAGAAGAATGCGGATACGACGAGGAGTACGATCAGTGAGATCAGCAGCGTAGAGAGAGGAATTTCATCCAAGTGCGGTCACCACCGGCTTGTAGATATGAAATCAGTATCGGGAGCGAAAACCGCAGTGTCAAGCGAGCGGCAGCGAGACTTCGGCGATGCTAGCGCTGCAGTAATATTTAGAGAACAAACTTGCTGCCGATATAGGCGAGAAAGAGTGAAAGGAAACCTGCCAGGGTCCAGCGCATAGCCACGCGGCCACGCCATCCGTAGAGCGCACGTCCAGCCAACAGGGCGCCGAAAATAATCCAGGACAAAATGCCGAATACCGTCTTTTGAGTGAATTGCATGGGTTTGCCAAACAGTTCTTCCGAAAAGAGAATGCCGCTGGCCAGCGTAAGAGTGAGCAGAACAAAGCCCGCAAAGATGATTTGGAACAGAATCTGTTCCATCGTGAGCAGCGGCGGGAGACTTTGCATGAACTGCGGAAGGTTGCCGCGATGCAGGCGTCGCTCCATGATCGCCATCATCAGGACGTGCAATGAAGCAATAGTGAACAGACTGTACGCCAGCAGCGATATGACCAGGTGGGCCTTGAACGCGGCCAAGTGGGTATTGGTCAGCGGATGCACTGGCGGGAACGCCAGCGGAAGCAGGGAGAGTGCCGCTGCAGTAGGCACGACCAGAACCTGAAGTCCTTCCAGCCTGTAGAAGAAGCTGCCCGTCCAGTAGATGAGCACCGTCAGCCAGATGATCACTGAAACGGCATTCCCGACACCGAGATACAGCCCACCACCGGCGAAAGCAGCGCGGGCTAGCAACACGGCATGCAAGGCCAGCGGCACGATCAGCGCCGCGTGCGCCCACGATGCCCGCGGCCGCGCATCGGCTGGCGTGAGCGCTGCGCGCCATAGGAAAATTGCCAGACCCACATAACCGAGACTGACCAGGAGATGAAGTAGAATGTCGCTCATCGGGCGGCGAGAACACGGCGAGAAACTCGTGGCCAAGTTTACAACATCCGCATCCGAATCACATTCCGGGATCATCACGCGTGCTCGATAGCCTTACCAGCCGGCTGGCCGGTGTCGTCAAGACGCTGCGCGGTCAGGCACGCCTGACCGAGGCAAATATCCAGGACGCACTGCGCGAGGTCCGCGTTGCGTTGCTGGAGGCCGATGTCGCGCTTCCGGTGGTGAAAGATTTCATCGCCCGGATCAAGGACAAGGCGATTGGAGAGGAGGTGCTCGGAAGCCTCACGCCAGGTCAGGCGCTGGTCGGTGTCGTCCATCACGAACTCACCGAATTGATGGGCAGTCGCAACGACGCGCTCAATCTCGCAACAGTTCCGCCCGCGGTCATCCTCATGGCGGGTCTGCAAGGCGCGGGCAAGACGACAACCGCCGGCAAACTGGCGAAGCTGCTTGAGGAGCAGAAGAAAAAGGTGTTGCTAGTGAGTTGCGACGTGTATCGCCCGGCCGCGATCGATCAACTGGCAACCCTGGCGCGCCAGGTCGGCGTTGACGCGTTTGCGTCGACTGCAACACAAAAGCCCGAAGACATAGCGCTCGCCGCACTGGATTACGCACGCAAGCACTATCACGACGTGCTGATCGTGGACACCGCTGGTCGCCTGGCCATCGACGAAGCGATGATGCAGGAGATCCGTCGATTGCACGAAGTGCTGGATCCGGTCGAAACATTATTCGTGGTAGATGCGATGCAGGGTCAGGATGCGGTCAATGTGGCGAAGGTTTTTTCGGAAGCCTTGCCGTTGACAGGTGTCATTCTTACCAAGCTCGATGGCGATGCGCGCGGCGGCGCGGCGCTGTCGGTGCGTCAGGTAACCGGTCGGCCGATCAAATTTGTCGGCGTATCGGAGAAGCTATCAGGCCTGGAACCGTTTTATCCCGAGCGGTTGTCGGCGCGCATCCTGGGTATGGGGGATGTGTTGGCGCTGGTGGAGGAAGCGCGCCGGAGTGTCGATCTCGATGAAGCCGAGAAGCTGGCCAAGAAGGTCAAGACCGGAAAAGGCTTCGATCTCGATGATTTCCGGAACCAGATGCGGCAGATGAAAAAGATGGGCGGCCTGAATGCGCTGATCGACAAACTGCCTACGCAATTGGCACAAGCGGCTCAGGGAGGCGCCGTGGATGACCGTGTGATAAGCCGCACGGTCGGGATTATCGACTCCATGACACTTCAGGAACGTGCAAGGCCGGAGATCATCAAGGCCTCCCGCAAGCGCCGCATCGCGACGGGATCCGGCGTAACGGTGCAGGAAGTCAACCGCCTGCTCAATCAGTTCGAGCAGATGCAGAAAATGATGAAAATGATAGGCAAGGGCGGATTGCAGAAAATGATGCGCTCGGTCAAAGGTGGATTTCCCGGTTTGCGCTGACAGGCCAGGAACGTCCGCGCGATCGAGCAGTCTTAACGTAAGTCAGGAACACCCGGGTAGAGTCCGCAGACCCTTCGTCTAATTCCGGGCCAAACATTCTAAGGTGCCCCGCATGCGCTTATTTGCAGCTTTCTTCCTCGCCGTCCTGTTTACAGCGACGGTCCATGCGCAGCAGCCGGACTACGAGCGCGAGAAACGATGGTCGGATCAGATCGTGCCGGCCGTTCTCGTCGGCGACGTGGTTTGGATCAAACAGAAAAGCGGCCACGATTTTCTTGCGATCTATACGCAGGCCGAAAAGCCGCGTGGTGCGGTGATCATCGGCCACGGTCGAGGATGGAATCCCGACTTCGAGCTCTATGGCGCATTGCGTGTCAAACTGGCGGAGCAAGGCTACACCACGCTGGCGATCCAATTGCCGGTACTGGGGCCAGGGGCGAAGGTCGGCGACTACCTTCCGATCTACCCCGATGCCGAAGAGCGCTACTCACTGGCCGCCAAGTTTTTGCAGGACAAGGGGTTCGACAAAATCGCGATCGTGTCTCACAGTCTCGGCGCGACGATGGCGAATCAGTATCTGATTCATGCGAATTCCACCCCCATAAAAGCCTGGGTGTTCATTGGCATCATCAACGGCCTTGAAGAGATGTTCCGTATCAAGATTCCGGTGCTGGACGTGTTCGGCAGCAAGGACTGGGAGATCACCCAGGTTGGAGCCTACGAGCGCAGAAAACAAATTCAGAAAGTCCAGGGATCCGATCAGGTCGTTGTTCCGGACGCGCAGCATTTTTTCGAAGGGCGGGAGGACGATCTGGTCAAAGTCGTGGTGGAGTTCCTGGATGGTCGATTCGTTGTCGGCAAATCTGCGGCGACTTCTTCCAACTAATTGACATAATTGAAAAAATACATGACCTTTGGCATGTTGTCGCGTTGTTCGTGAATGTTTTAACCGCATCATGGTTGATCCCGGATAGTCTGTCCCAATTCCCCCATTTACCTTGCGGACTCGGCGAAAACGGGCGTAAAATCGCGCGCTTCGCTTTTGAGGGTATAGCACATGGTCGTTATTCGACTTTCGCGTGGTGGCGCCAAGAAGCGCCCGTTCTTCAACATGGTCGTGGCGGATTCGCGCAACCCTCGCGATGGCCGTTTCATCGAACGTGTCGGTTTCTATAACCCCAAAGCTCCGGAAGGCCAGGAGACGCTGCGCATACAGATGGATCGTCTTACTTATTGGCAGGGCAAGGGCGCCAAGCTCTCGGACACTGCTGCACGTCTGGTCAAGCAGTTCGGTGAGTTGTCCAAGTCCTGAAACAATGGTGGTGATGGGGCGCGTACGCGCCCCGCACGGTCTCAAGGGCTGGATCAAGATCCAGCCGTTTACGCAGGCAATCGACGGACTGCTCGACTACCCGGAGTGGTGGCTGGGCGCAGAAGGGCAATGGCAGCAGCATCGCATTGCGGAATCGGCGGTGCACGGATCAATGGTCGTTGCCAGGCTGGACGGATTCACCGACCGCGATGCGGCCGCAGAGTTAAGAGGAAGGGATGTCGCTGTTCCTCGCACCGCCATGCCGGAAAATCGAGCGGGTGAGTTTTACTGGAACGACCTTCTCGGAATGGAAGTCAGCGACCGGAATGCATCCAAGCTCGGACTTGTGGCAAAGATTCTCGAAACGGGCGCCAATACAGTGCTCGTAGTAGTGCAGGGCGACAAGGAATTGCTGGTCCCATTCATCCAGGACGTAATCGTCAACGTGGATTTGAAGGCCCGGCAGCTGGTAGTAGATTGGGAACTGAATTGATCCGCCTGCGGCGATGATGCATCTCGACGTAGTCACGTTGTTCCCCGAAATGTTCGACGCGCTGACCGGCAGCGGTATTACACAACGCGCGCGGAGCAGCGGCCACTACGAATTGGTGTTGTGGAATCCCCGGGATTTCAGCAGCAACGCGTATCGCAGCGTGGACGACAGGCCTTACGGCGGCGGTCCGGGCATGGTGATGATGGCGGAGCCGCTGGCAAAGGCGTTGCGCGCGGCACGGCAGCGACAAGTCAGCTGCGGCGTGAAGCGTACCCGGACAGTCTATCTGTCGCCTCAGGGCAGACCACTGACGCAGCAGGTTGTCGAACAACTGGGCAAGTACGAGGGATTGGTTTTGCTGGCGGGGCGATACGAGGGTGTCGACGAGCGTCTGTTGGACGCCGAGATCGAAGAGCAGATTTCGATCGGCGACTATGTGCTGTCGGGTGGAGAGTTGCCGGCAATGGTGCTGATGGATGCTCTGATCAGGCGTATTCCGGGCGTTTTGAACGATGCCGAGTCGGTGCAGCAGGATTCCTTTGTGAACGGATTGCTGGATTGCCCGCAATATACCCGGCCGGAGGTATACGAAAGTGATTCGGTGCCGGCAGTCTTGTTGTCGGGGCACCACGCGCAGATTGCGAGGTGGCGCATGAAGCAGTCGCTGGGGCGGACCTGGCGCAGGCGCCCAGATTTGCTGGCCAACTTGCCCCTGAGCGCCGAACAGTTGGACTTGTTGGAAGAATACAAATTGGAATCGAAGGAAACGCAGGAGCTGATCAAATGAATCTCATACAGAAAATCGAGCAGGAAGAAATCGCCCGCCTCGGGAAAAACATTCCCGACTTTGCGCCGGGCGATACCGTGATAGTCAACGTGAACGTAGTGGAAGGCGACCGCAAGCGCGTCCAGGCCTACGAGGGCGTGGTGATTGCAATACGCAATCGGGGGCTCAATTCCTCGTTTATCGTACGCAAGATGTCGTCGGGTGAAGGGGTGGAGCGGACTTTCCAGACCTACTCTCCGCTGATCGCGAGTATCGAACTCAAGCGCCGCGGCGACGTGCGCCGCGCCAAGCTTTACTACCTGCGCGATCGCTCCGGCAAATCGGCGCGTATCCGCGAAAAGCTCGAAACCGAAAAGGTGGCGGAAGGCGAGTAAGAGAATGGTTTCTGAATGAAAAAATAAGGCGGCCCGGTGCCGTCTTATTTTTTTGGCAGGCGCCTAAACCACGCGCGATCGATCCGACAGCAATACCTGCTGGATGTAACTCTGCAACAGCAATCCTTCGGTGGCGTGCAGCTTGTTGAAGCGCACCCCAAGCGAGAACATCTCTTCCGGGGTATTTCCCTTTCTGATCTTGCGTACGCTCTGGATCTGCGCGGGCGTTGTCAGCTTTACCTCGTAGTTGTTGGGCTGGACCACGAATTTGAATGTGAGCACGAACCTCTCTCCCAACTCCCCGAGACTGAGCCCTGTGTCCAACTGTGCTCCGGAGACGCTGAGGTCGGAAAGCGTTACTGCACGTGGCGGCGCATCGACCTGTCCGGGCGAGTTCGAGGTGGTACCCGGCAATGCGACGCGTACACGCAATGCGCCCCGGATCAGCGTCTGTTGCACCTGAGCCGGATAGGCGAGATGGATGTAAGGATAGGGCGAGCGGCAGACGCGATCAACCCTGGACTCCAGGGTAAAGGCATGGCGACCCGAGAAAGCCCGGACCAGAACGGCTGCCCCCTCGGGTACCGGAATCGGCAGATTTTGAGCCAGTGGCGTGCGTATCAATACGCTGTGTCCGGGCACGAATCCGATCAGGGTCGTGTAGTAATGGCTGCGTGAACTGTCGGCGACCAACTCCAACTGGAGGCGTTCGCCCACGTGCAATTGCGTTGCTTCGAAACTGCAGGTGGAAACCTTCGATTGATCGAGATCAGTCACTTGAGTCGTCCGGCTTGTTTTGTCTCGGATGCGTCTGTCGAATGCAAAGTATAGCCAAGTCGGACCACTCCCTGCTCGTCTCATCGCATTGCTACAATGCCTGCACCAGAACAACGAATCTCTGCTGTGCTTTTGGTGATTGCGGTGGTGGCGATGCAGAAACTGCGCAAATCATGAATACGCTGCTGGAATCCTGGCAGGCGAAGATCGAGGCACCGTTCGCAGTGATCGGCGTGTGTACCATCGGCGAGCGACTTGTCCGCATCGAGTATCTTCCGCGCGGTGCGGCACCGCTCAAGCCGCAGACGCCGTTCGCCAAAGAAGTGTGCCGGCAGCTTAAGGCGTATCTCAACGAGCCGAATTTCGATTTCGATCTGCCTTTCGACTACGACGGTACCGATTTTCAGACCAGGGTCTGGAAGGCCGTCCGCTCCATTCCCGTGGGGGCTGTGCTCTCCTATCTGCAGGTAGCCAAGCGGGTCGGTTCGGCTCCGCGCCCGGTCGGCACAGCCTGCGGCGCGAATCACATCCCAATCCTGATCCCCTGCCACCGAGTAGTCGGCAGCCAGGGCATCGGTGGCTTCATGAATGCCCGCCGCGGCGCTGCAATCGACGTCAAGCGCTGGTTGCTGCATCACGAAAATCCAGGCGCCTACTGATGCCGACGAACGAGGCCTTGCTCGACGAATTTTGCGATGCACTCTGGCTCGAAGACGGCCTGTCGCGCAATACGCTCGAGAGCTATCGGCGCGACTTGCGGCTTTTCTCCGCATGGCTGTCCGCGGATCGTGGCAAGACCCTGCTGCAAGCACAGCGCGTGGATCTTCTCGACTACCTGGCTTACAAATTTCAGCGCAAGGCCAGGCCGCGCTCGGCGGCTCGTTTGTTGTCCAGCCTCAAACGGTTCTACCGGTTTTTGCTCAGGGAGAATCGAATTCAAGGGGACCCGACGCTGCAGGTGGAATCTCCGAAACTGCCGCGCAGCCTGCCCAAGATACTGACCGAGGAAGATGTCGATGGGCTGCTGGCCGCGCCGAATGTCGAAACGCCTCTCGGGTTGCGTGACAAATCCATGCTGGAAGCGCTCTATGCCAGCGGGCTGCGGGTGTCCGAACTGGTGACGATGCAGGTTGCCCAGCTTAGCCAGGACATGGGCGTGGTGCGAGTCGTTGGCAAGGGGAGCAAGGAACGACTGGTTCCGGTGGGTGAGGAGGCGCTGACTTGGATCCGGCGCTACATGGACAACGCGCGTCCCGAAATTCTTGCTGGCAGGCAGGCGGATGCGTTATTCATCACCTCGCGCGGGGCATCGATGACGAGGCAGGCGTTCTGGTATCTGATCCGGCGCTACGCCGACCGGGCGGGCATCCGGAAGGGGATATCGCCGCATACGTTGCGTCATGCCTTCGCCACGCATCTACTCAATCACGGCGCCGACTTGCGGGTTGTGCAAATGCTGCTAGGTCATGCGGATATCTCCACGACACAGATCTACACGCATGTAGCGCGCGAAAGGCTCAAGCAGTTGCATGCCAAGCATCATCCGCGGGGATAACAGGGGAGAATGATTCCAATGGCGCCCATCGTATTCGTCGTCGTGGCTTACCTGATCGGGTCGATTTCGTTCGCGGTCGTCGTCAGCCGGTGTTTCGGTCTCCCGGATCCGCACACTTACGGCTCCGGCAACCCCGGGGCAACCAACGTATTGCGGACCGGAAAAAAGGCTGCGGCTGTGCTCACCTTGATCGGTGACGCCGCCAAAGGGGCGATCGCGCTATGGTTGGCACGGCGATTGGCGCCGGAGTTTGAGGTGGGTGAGATCACGCTGGCTGCAGTGGCATTCGCCGCTTTCATCGGTCATTTGTTTCCGGTGTATTTCCGCTTCAAGGGCGGCAAAGGCGTGTCGACTGCCGCAGGCATCTTGCTGGCGCTGGATGGGCGCATTGCAGGCGTCGTGCTACTGGTCTGGCTGTTGACCGTGCTGGCGTCGCGCTATTCGTCGCTGGCGTCGATCGTGGCTGCGCTGGCCGCACCGGTCGCGACGCTTTATTTTCTCGGCTGGGGACCCTTCGTCTGGATGGTGCTGGCCATGACCGCGCTGCTGCTCTGGCGTCACCGCGGCAATATCGAGCGTCTGATGAATGGCACCGAAAGCCGCATCAGGCTTTCTCGGGGCGCCTGAGTTCTTCCAGCTCCCAGCGCGGATGCACCGAGAAGCCGCGAGACTTGCTGACGCCGGACTCGAGTCGCTGCGCGCCGGCATAGGCGATCATCGCGCCATTGTCTGTGCACAAATCCAGTGGCGGATAGAACACCTCGAATCCCTCCGATGCAGCCTTTGCGCCCAATGCCTCCCGCAGGCGTCGGTTGGCGCCAACGCCGCCGGCCACCACCAACTGGTCCAGTCCGGTACGCGATACGGCATCGGTCGATTTGGCCACGAGCACGTCGACGATTGCATTTTGAAACGCAGCGGCGATATCGGCTTTGTTTTGTGCGGTCGCGTCCTCGCGGCTCGCAAGCGTCAACGCAGCGGTCTTCAATCCCGAGAAGCTGAAATTCAGATCGCCGCTGGCAATCATGGGTCGGGGCAATTTGAATCGTTTCGGATTTCCGGAATCGGCAAGTTCGGCGAGGGCTGGCCCGCCGGGGTAGGGCAAGCCGAGCAGCTTTGCGGTTTTGTCGAAAGCTTCGCCCGCTGCGTCGTCGACGGTCTCTCCCAGCAATTCATAGTCGCCGACTGCGCCAACCTTCATGAGCTGGGTATGACCGCCGGAAACCAGCAACGCCACGAAAGGGAAATGAGGCGCCGGGGTCGTGAGCAATGGCGACAGCAGATGTCCTTCCAGATGATGCAGTCCGATTACCGGGACGCCGAGGGCGAAACCAAGGCTCGCCGCCACGCTTGCTCCGACCAGCAAGGCACCGGCCAGTCCCGGTCCCTGGGTATAAGCGATCCCATCGATATCGTTCAGCGCTCGGCCGGTTTGCCCGAGCAATTGGCGGATCAGCGGCAGCAGCCGGCGGACGTGATCGCGGGAAGCCAGTTCCGGCACCACCCCGCCGTACTCCGCGTGCATGGCGACCTGCGAAAAGAGCGTATGGCCAAGCAGGCCTGCCCGGGTATCGAACAGGGCAACGCCGGTTTCATCGCAAGACGTCTCGATGCCGAGGACTAGCATAAGTTCTTGAGTTTTAGGGCTTGCCTGGTGATTCGGAAGGGGATTCGCTGACCGTGCATGATACGGAATCCACGCGACTTCCCGCTTGTGTTTGCAAATCAGGGGATTATTGCTAGAATTCGGCCCTTCGTTTTTGTCGACCTTCCCAGGACAGTATTTTTTATGCCGACGATTCGTGTCAAGGAAAATGAGCCGTTCGAAGTGGCGATGCGCCGTTTCAAGCGCACGGTGGAAAAAACCGGTCTGCTGACTGAGTTGCGGGCGCGCGAATTCTACGAAAAGCCCACGTCCGAGCGCAAACGCAAGCTGGCGGCCGCGGTCAAGCGCCACCATAAGCGCCTTCGCAGCCAGTTGCTTCCGCCGAAGCTTTACTGAGCCGGCAGCAGTTCAAGATTCAGACGGTGAATGGGATGCCATTCACCGTTTTGCTTTTCTGGAATTCACCCCCATATCAACTCCCATGCTTCTAAGAGCCCAGATCGTTGAAGACATGAAGACCGCGATGCGCGCCAAAGACGCGCCGCGGTTGTCGGCAATTCGCCTGCTGCTGGCCGCGCTCAAACAACGTGAGGTGGATGAGCGCATCGAATTGGCCGATACCGACGTCCTGGCGATCATCGAGAAGATGATCAAGCAGCGGCGCGATTCCATCGAGCAATTCGAGAAGGGCGGTCGCCAGGATCTCGCGGACAAAGAGCAGTTCGAGATCACCGTACTCCAGGGCTACATGCCTGCAGCGATGTCGGCTGCCGAAGTCGATGCGGCGGTGACCGAGGCCATTTCGAGCAGCGGTGCCAAGCTCATGGCCGATATGGGCAAGGTGATGGCATTGTTGAAACCCAGGCTGGCCGGTCGCGCGGACATGGGCAAGGTGTCCGCGCTGGTGAAAACCAGGCTTTCCGGCTAGCGGAGGCGGCAATCCCGACTCGTATTTCCGGCGTTAACCCGTTCTCGCAGAGGACAAAAGCGGCTTTGTGAAGGAAGATCGGCTTTCCCGGAAATTCATGGAAACTGACCTATAATTCTTCGAAAGCTGCCGGATGTCCTGCTGACGGCGGCCGGGCCTGAAACCAGTAGGAACTGACCGCGAGATATCCCGACGCATGATTCCGCAGTCGTTTATTCAGGACCTTCTCAACCGGGTGGACATCGTGGACGTGGTCGAGTCTTATGTCCCGCTCAAGCGTGCCGGCTCCAACTACGCTGCCCGTTGCCCGTTCCATAGCGAAAAATCGCCGTCGTTCACTGTCAGCCAGACCAAGCAGTTTTACCACTGCTTCGGTTGCGGAGCGCACGGCACCGCCATTAGTTTTCTGATGGAGCATCAGGGCATGGGCTTTGTCGACGCAGTCAGGGATCTGGCGGGCCGTGTCGGCATGGTCGTTCCCGAGCAGACACCGGATCCGCAGCGCAAGGAAAAGGCAGAGACTGCCGAAGACCTGACGGAAGTCACGCTCAAAGCAGCCCAGTTTTATAAAGCGCAGCTCAAGTCATCCGACAAAGCCGTCGCCTATCTGAAGAACCGCGGATTGACCGGCGAAATCGCCGCGCGTTATGGCCTGGGCTACGCGCCGGACGGATGGCAAAACCTGGAAGCGGTTTTCCCCGAATACCAGTCGAAATCGCTGACTGAGGCCGGGCTGGTGATCGCAAGCGAAGAAGGCCGGCGCTACGACCGCTTCCGCGACCGCATCATGTTTCCGATCCACAACCAGCGTGGCGCGATCATCGGCTTCGGCGGACGGGTGATCGACCAGGGCGAACCGAAATATCTCAATTCACCGGAAACGCCGCTTTTCGAGAAGGGGCGCGAACTTTACGGACTGTTTCAGGCGAGAGGCGCAATACGCGACGCGGAGCGCGTGGTGGTGGTCGAAGGTTATATGGACGTAGTGGCGCTGGCCCAATACGACATCGGCTACGCAGTGGCGACTCTCGGCACGGCGACAACACCCTGGCAGGTGCAGAAACTGCTTCGACAGACCGACAACGTCATTTACTGCTTCGATGGCGACGCAGCGGGACGGCGTGCCGCCTGGCGTGCATTGGAAAACAGCCTGGCGCAATTGCAGGATGGAAAGCAGGTGCGCTTTCTTTTTCTGCCACCCGAGCATGATCCGGACAGCTTCGTGCGCGCTCACGGCAAGCAAGCCTTCGGAAACCTGCTCGAAGCGGCGCCGCCGCTGTCGGAGTTTCTGGTGCAGGAACTGACCTCGCACGTCGACATGCGCACGGCGGAGGGTCGGGCAAAGTTCTTGCAGGAGACCAAGCCGCTGGTCAAACAGGTGCCTGCGCCCATGCTGTCCCTGATGTTGCGCAAGCAGATTGCCGAGCTGGCCGGCGTGTCCGAGGCCGAACTCGACCGCAGTTTTGAAATCAAAGGAGTAGCACGCGCCCGCGCGACTGAACGGCGTGAGTCGATCAAGCCCTCCCTGATTCGAGCGCTGGTGGAAATGCTCGCGTTCCAGCCCTCTCTCGCGGCGTTGGCGGATTCGGACCGGCTTCGTGAAAACGCCGATCTTGCCTCTAGTGAACTCCCGCAGTCCGAGGTTGTGTTGCTGACGAAAGTGCTTGAGCTTTGTGTCAGCCAGAACAATGTACGTAGCGTGGCCGAGCATTTTCGCGGTGGCGAGTTCGAGCTTCTTGCCCATGAGATCGAGGTGGGCAGCTTGAAGTGGGAAAAACTGGATCAAGAGGCGTTGCAGGCCGAATTTGTCGGCGCCTGGGAGAGGCTGGTCGAACGTTTTCGCCACGTGCGAATCACGTTGTTGCTGGAAAAGAGCAAACGGCAGAGCTGGACGTCCGAGGAAAAGGAACAATTTCGCCGCCTTCAGCAGGGCGCCGCGAATGAAACGCCCGGATGACTCCGGTATAATGCGCGGTTCTTTTTTGTCCGGCTGTTCATAAGCGGTTGTTTTCGAGGGAATAAGGAAAATGGCTAGGGAAAGACGCAAGGAACAGAGCAAGGAGCAGGTGCAGGTTCAGCAGCCGATCGATGCTGAAGCCCGGCGCATGCGCCTGAAAAACCTGATCGTCCTCGGCAAGGAGCGCGGCTATCTGACCTATGCCGAGATCAACGATCATCTGCCGGACGACATGCTGGATGCCGAGCAGATCGAGAACATCATCAGCATGATCAACGACATGGGCATCCAGGTTTACGACGAAGCGCCGGACGCGGAAACCCTGTTGATGAACGAAACCACGCCGGCCATCGTTCCGGACGAAGACGTGGTCGAAGAAGCCGAGCAGGCACTGTCCACCGTCGACTCCGAGTTCGGACGCACCACCGACCCGGTTCGCATGTACATGCGCGAGATGGGCTCCGTGGAACTGCTGACTCGCGAAGGCGAAATCGAGATCGCCAAGCGCATCGAAGACGGTTTGAAGCACATGATCCAGGCGATCTCCGCCTGTCCTACGACTATTGCCGAGATCCTGACCCTCGCCGAAAAAATCGAACGCGAAGAAATGCGCATCGATGAGGTCGTCGATGGCCTGATCGATCCGAACGCGCCGGAAGAAGCGCTCGCCGAGGAAATCTCCGAAGAAGAGCTCGAGGAAGACCTCGGAACCGAGGAAGGCGAAGACGACGACGGCGCCGCAGTGCAAAACGCGGCAATGCTGCAACTGAAGGCCGACTCGCTCGAACGCTTCGCCAAGATCCGCGTGCTGTACAACAAGATGATCAAGGCGCTGGCCAAGAACGGATCGCGCAGCCGGTCTTATCTCAAGACCCAGGAGGAAATTTCCGCCGAGCTCATGTTCATCCGTTTTTCCGCCAAGCAGGTGGAAGCCTTGTGCGACGGCCTGCGCGGTCTGGTGGAAGAAGTGCGTTCGTACGAACGCGCGATCATGGAATTGTGTGTGGAGAAGTCGGCAATGCCGCGCGCGTATTTCATCAAGACCTTTCCGGGCAACGAGGAAGATCTGAACTGGGTCGGACGCGAAGTCGGCGGACGCAAACCTTATAGCGAAGTCCTTTCGCGTTTTGCGCCGGCAATCCTCGAGCAGCAGCAGGCACTGATCGACTTGCAGAAGCGCGTTGGCATTCCGGTCAAGGACCTGAAGGAAATCAATCGTCAGATGTCCACTGGCGAGGCCAAGGCGCGCCGCGCCAAACGTGAAATGACCGAGGCCAATTTGCGCCTGGTGATCTCCATTGCCAAGAAATACACCAACCGCGGCCTGCAATTTCTCGACCTGATCCAGGAAGGCAACATCGGTCTGATGAAAGCGGTCGACAAGTTCGAGTATCGCCGGGGCTACAAATTTTCCACCTATGCGACGTGGTGGATCCGCCAGGCCATCACGCGTTCGATCGCCGACCAGGCTCGCACCATCCGCATTCCGGTGCATATGATCGAGACCATCAACAAGATGAATCGTATCTCGCGCCAGATACTCCAGGAGACCGGGCAGGAGCCGGACCCGGCGACGCTGGCGGTCAAGATGGAGATGCCCGAGGAGAAAATCCGCAAGATCCTGAAGATCTCCAAGGAACCGATTTCGATGGAAACGCCGATCGGCGACGACGACGATTCGCACCTGGGCGATTTCATCGAAGACCAGGCGACCATGGCACCTTCGGACGCGGCGATCTATACGAGCCTGCGCGACGCCACCAAGGAAGTGCTGGATACGCTGACGCCGCGCGAAGCCAAGGTGCTGCGCATGCGCTTCGGCATCGAGATGAATACCGACCACACGCTGGAAGAAGTCGGCAAGCAGTTCGATGTCACCCGCGAACGCATTCGCCAGATCGAGGCGAAGGCCTTGCGTAAACTGCGTCATCCTTCGCGCTCCGAGCGCTTGCGCAGTTTTCTGGATAATAATTAACCAGCAATTCCCCGCGAGGGGACATAAAATGGCCGGGTTCTTCACCCGGCCTTTTTTGTGCCGCAGCTGTTTTCAAACGGGCCTGTAGCTCAGCCGGTTAGAGCAGAGGACTCATAATCCTTTGGTCGTGGGTTCGAGTCCCACCGGGCCCACCATAAAATCATTGACTTACAAGACTAACTGGATCTGCATCGCTTTCGAGTAAGCGAAGAGTAAGCGCTTAGTAGAAGAGGGTTATATGCCATCGTGGTTTCCTGGGCTAAGCTAAGAAATAGAAGAGGGCTGTGGTCGATGTGGAGTCGACCACACGTAGCATTGTGTCGAGCGTAAATCGGTTTTGGACGTCGAGTTACGGGGAACCTCTAGCAAAGCTGCGCTGCCCTCTTTTCCTTATGATCGTTTCGCATTGATCTATCCTCTAAAATCGGCGAACGCTTTCAGCAGCTTCATCGTCGACTCGTAATCCAGTTTCTCACCCTCGTACCGCACTTCATAGAGGCCCTGAAGGTTGGACGGCAATGTGGCTCCGTTCTCGACCAGCAAGATGAACTTGCGGCCATACAACGCCATTGCTGCGCCGATCTCGATCAGGACATTTTGATTGAGCATCTTGTGTTCCTTTCCAGCGCTGTCCAACAGCTTCAAGTCCGTCCCGACGTGAATGATCGCCGCATCGCAAGAGCGCATGTCATCCAGCACCTTGTCGGGGACGGGCTTGGAAACCGTTTCTTGCTCGATGGCCACCACCGGCGTGAAGCCGCCGAAGGCTAGGAGGTCCTTCAGCTGACTGACGATGTCCTTATTCTTGCCATGTGTTATGAAGACCCTTCCAGTGCGCCTACGTGCAGGTTCAGTTCCTTCTCTCGTGCCGTCTGGGGTAGCGGCAGGTGTCACCGCGCCTGTTGCCTCCACGGTGTCGTCATCTTCAATGACTTTCCCTTCGCCTACGATCTTGGCGGGCGGCGCACTGCCGTCCATCCCGAGATCCACGTAGGCCTGCCCCTTCAACTCCCGCAGGACGCCGAGACTGCGGGCAGTGTCCACTATTAGTTCGAATACGGCTGGAGCGCGGTCGGCAGGAACCCCGAGTTCTTCTAATACGTTCTTTCCGATTGCTGCCGTTGGCAGGCGACTCTCGTTATACCGGGTAAGAAAATCCCGGATGATGCGCGGCCGCATAAGCGCCTCTCGTTTCGCAGCCAGATCGTCCCCTTCCTTGGTGGGCGCAACGATCCGCCGTCCCAGCGGTGTGATTGCAATTACATCTGAGTTGTAACCGCCTTCAGTAAGTCCGTAGGCGATGGCTGTGCCAGTCAGCACCCGGAAGAAACTGGAACCTGGAGAGAGGTTCATCCCTTCCGCCACACGTAGCGGCTTCGTGGGATTTTTGCCATAGCTGTCCGCAATGGCCTGTGGGACTCGTATTGCTTCTGCAAGACTGTAGGAGGGTACGTCGGTTTGGAGCAGGTTCTTGCGCACCGTGCTCTCGTTGCCTGCTGGTTTGATCGGCACTACGAGTTTCTTCCTGCCCATAAAACGCTCTCAGGGATGTCAATGGCGCAATTGTCCCCCTTCTTCAGTGATTGTCCAGTCTTCGAAAACATCGGTCATATTGAGAGCGCAACCTATTGAACTATCGCATTGTATAGTTTTTTATTAAACACGATTCTTAGATTATTAATGGTTGTAATGACTTAGGAATGGAATTTCAAGTCGCTTCGGGCTTACACCCCACCCGATTCCACTCTCAACATTTCCCGCGCCTCGCGAAGGCATCCGTACCGAACCGAATCTGCCGCATGATCCGGGCCGCGCGAATCTACATCCTCAACCTGTTTCAAGTCTCTGCCCAGATACGGCACCGTGGACCAGAAATACTCGCAGTGCCGCGCGATGTATAGACCGGGAACGTCGGGTCTACCCGCGTCCTGTAGGAGACGGCGCATGATGTTCCAGCCGGTAATCCAGTCCGCTTTTTTCGCCGGATAAAAAGTCACTCCTGCCGCGCGGAACTCGTCGCTGATACTGTCGCGAGAGTGTCCGCCATGGGCGAATACTGAGTCACCGGCAACCCCGGTCGGCTGCAAACCACGTCTCAACCACTGTCGCGTGTAATTGACACCGCTAACCTACTGGTCAATGGCGCGCGTCACGAGACCGCTTTCTGGTTAAAGGGAAACGGCGGGGGGCGGTTAGGCTGAGGAAGCGCGGTTTACCCGCTGCCCCTCGGACTGAGGCCTTGATTGTTTCTTGACATAAAACAGAGAAAAGTATGATAATTCCCTGCTTGAGGGGCTTAAGCCGAACTGGACCTGGGGAATGAACATGAGTTCTCTACTTGAAAGAGTAGATCAGGCTATTTCTGTGACAGAAGTCAGCCGGTCTGCGAAAGAGATTTTCACCAAGCTGGAGAAGGGCAAGCAAGACAAGTTTGTCGTGATGCGTAACAACGCACCGGCCGCGGTACTGCTTCCGGTTGATGCCTACGAAGCGCTGATCGAAGAGGTTGAGGACCTGCGCATCGAGATCATCGCGATAAAGCGAATGCGCGACTTCGATCGCAGCAAGGCGATCACACACGACGAAATGGTAAAGAAATTCGGCGGTGAGGGAAAATAATTGGCTTGGACGGTTATCTATCATCCAGAAGTCACTGAGGACCTGGAGGCTCTTGGACCGGCCAAGGCAAGAGTCGCCCTCAAAGTGATCGAACAACGCATCATGAACGGTGAGCCGGACAAAGCAGGTTCAGCACTTCGCGATCAACTCGGCGGCTACCGTCGCATCCGCACCCAGGATATCCGTATCGTTTACCACGTCGACGGTAAAAGAGTCGAGGTTCTCATCATCGCCGTCGGTGCGCGCCGCGACAGCGAGGTCTACGCAACCGCTACGAAGCGACGCCGGTAACGGTGCCCCCATTATTGGGGGGTTGTTATACGGACACTGGCATGAGAAAGTTCTTGCGCATCATGCCGTTAGGATATGATTACTGCTGTCAGTATTATTAATTGATATGCGGGCGTTGCTGTCCGTATAAACACTGTTGAACTAAACCGCCTAGTCGGCGGTGGTTTCCTTGTGCATGCGCCTGCGCGTGTAGCCAGCCGTCTCCTGTAATTTTCCATCCGCTTCATCACGAAGTCTCGAGGATATGTGCTCGATGGTGAGCTCTGCCACGCTGTT